>JAPPKV010000266.1 GCA_028819775.1 Gammaproteobacteria bacterium
GCGAGTTCCATCTGGGCAATCTGACGGCGGCACGAAAGGCGTTTACGGACGTACGGCGCAAGGCACGTCGGGAACGGGAAAGGCGCTTCGAGTCGAACTCGGGCGACTGGATCAAATACATCGACAGCGAGAGCAAGCGTCGCGACGAACTGAGGCGCGCTGGGCTAACCGACTAGGCCGACTAGGAAGGAAGCGATATTCTCGGGGATCGTCCAAGGTACCCGCCGAGTCGTAAAGGTTGAGCGCACCGGCCAGCCCGAAGGGCGCGGTGGAAACGCCGCGCTCAGCATCGATCTGGCGGACCTTGCCGAAGGCCTGCAACTTGGTGGATCGGTTGCCGTCAACGGCTGTTGCGTAACCGCAGCCGCCGCCGATGGATCGACCGTGCGGTTCGATCTCATTCGCGAGACACTCGCGACCACGAATCTCGGTGACCTGCGGTCCGGCTCGCAGGTCAACGTCGAGCGGTCGTTGCGCCTCGGCGACGAGGTGGGCGGGCACCTGCTATCCGGTCACGTGTCGGCGACGGTGCCCGTCGTCGAGGATTGCGCCGAACCGGGCTATCGCCGTCTAACGGTCCGGATTCCCGGGTTCTGGATGCGCTACCTGAGCCTTAAGGGTTTCGTGGCCCTGAACGGTGCCAGCTTGACCGTCGCCCAGTTGGATCGCGAAGCATCCACAGTCGCGGTCAGCCTCATTCCCGAGACGCTCAAGCGGACGACGTTCGGGGACATCCACGTTGGTGACCGCCTCAATCTCGAGGTGGACCCCCAGACCCAGGCCGTCGTCGAGACGGTGCACGCGATGCTGCCCGACTTGCTCGGCGCGATGGGCGCATCTTCGACGGGGTGATGGTCCACATGGCGTCGTATGGAACGAAGTTCGCGGTCGGCCAGATCGTCCACCATGTGAAAGTGGGCTATCGGGGCGTTGTATTCGGCGTGGACGCGGAGTTTTCGCTCTCGGACGAGTGGTACGAGAACGTCGCCCTATCCCGGCCCCCCAAAGACCGGCCCTGGTATCACGTAATGGTCGACGGGGCGGCGCACACCACCTACGTCGCACAACGGCATCTGGTGTCGAGCAGCGACGCGCGCCAGATCGACCACCCGCTACTCGGTCGCTACTTCGAGTCCTACGACGGCAGACGCTACCATCTGCGCGACGTTCATTGAACGCCTGCGGGCTCGGGAGATTCCACGCCGAACAGCGGCGCAGCATTGTCCCAGAAGATCTTCTTGATCGACTCGGCGGGAAGCGGCTGGTTTTCGAGGTCTTCAAGTCCGGCCGGCCATGTGCCGTCCGGATGCGGGTAGTCGGTGTTGAACGCGAGGTAGTCGTCGCCGACCAATTCGCACACCGCGGGCAAGGTCATCTCGTCGCCCCGGCAGGCAACCAGGAAGTTCGACTTGAAGTAATCGGTCGGGCGGCGCTTCAGGAGCGGGTGTTCGGCGTTGCCCGAGAACTGCCAGTGCTGCTCCATGCGTTGGAGCCAGTAGGGGAGCCAGCCGCCGTCGGCTTCCACGTGGACAACCCGGAGCCTGGGATGGCGTTCGATGACGCCGAACCAGATCAGGCAGGTCATCGCCGCCATGGCTTCGAAGGGGTGCGCGAGAATGTGCCCCGAGGTATGGGTTTCCATCCGGTCCCCGAAGGAGGGCAGGTAGGGGGAGCCGGAGTCGTGGATGCACACGGGCAGCCCCAGATCCTCGATGGCTGTCCACACCGGGTCGTTGTGGTCGTGGTGCAGGTTGCGGCCCCCCACGGGATTGGGACGCACGTAGAAGCAAGCGGCCCCGTTCGCGGCCGCACGCCGGGCCTCCTCGACGGCGAGATCGGCCGCCTGCATCGGCAGCATGGCGGCCCAGCGCAGTCGTTCAGTAGCGCTGCTAGAGTATTCGCGGCTCCAGTCGTTGTAGGCGGCGCACACGGCGGCGAGCAGTTGGGGGTCGGCGAATTCCTTGCCGAGGATCTGCCCGCCGACGGTAGGGTAGAGAACCTGGACATCGACGCCGTAGCGATCCATGTCGGCGAGCCGCGCTTGGGGGCCGAAGCCCGCGGCGCGGGTCTTTTCGTGTTTCTCCATGCCCTTGGCAGCCGCCTCGAGGAACTCCTTGGAGTGCATGGGGTAGCTGCCGTCCTGCTTCGTGATCGGCTGCCCCTCGACGCACATGCCGACCCGGCCGTTGCCCATGTCGTCAATGCAGGGCGCCCGGTCGGCGAATGCCGGCTCGATGTACTCCCTCCACATCCCAGGGGGCTCCATCTGGTGAGCATCCGTGTCGATAACGCGATGACCGTTGCGCATTGCAATCCCTTAAGAACTTGAGAGCCTGTAACCCCTTTACACTTGATCCTGGCCGTGGAGTCAATAGGGGGCATAGTTGCGCATGAAGATTGTCATTATCCCGGGCTTGACGTTGCAGCGGATCGCCGAGTCGGACTTGGAACGCATCCGCCGGGCTGGCGGGGGAGCCGAGGTCGTCGTTGCCGAGCCGCAAACCGCCATCGCGGAAATCGTCGACGCCGATATTGTGCTGGGGCTCGTTCCCCGCCCCATGTATTTGGCCGCGAAGAAGCTGCGCTGGGTGCACGCTATCGCTTCCGGGGTGGATAGTTTCCTTTACGACGAATTCCGCTGTAGCGATGTGACCCTCACCAGCGAGAAAGGGCTCGTGGGCGAGCACTTGGCGGACCATGCCTTCGGGCTGTTGCTCATGCTGACACGGCAGTTGGCGACGGCCCTTCGCCTCGGTCCCGATGCGTGGAACCACCGCCCGGCCATGCGCGCCGACGAGATCGAGTTGACGGGCGCCACCATGGGCATATACGGATTCGGCGGTACCGGTCGCGCCGTCGCCCGGCGGGCGGTGGCCTTCGGCATGCGCTGCATCGCATTGGACCGTGACCCGGTCCCCGTTTCGCCGGAAGTCGACGCCATCCTGGGCGCCGACGCCTTTGACGACCTCCTGGCAAGTTCCGACGTGGTGGCCATCTGCTGCCCGCTGACATCGGCGACGCGCGGCAAGTTCGACGCGCGCGCCTTTGCGGCGATGAAATCCACGGCGATCCTCGTCAATGTCACCCGCGGCGAGGTGATGGTCGAGGACGACCTTGTTCACGCCTTGGAGTCCGGGGCGATCCGAGGTGCCGCCCTGGATGTCGCCCCCACCGAGCCGCTGTCCGCCGAGAGCCGTCTTTGGGACTTGCCCCAAGTGGTCATGACTCCCCATACGGCGGGTGCCAGCCAGTTCCGCGCGCAACGCAATCTGGACCGATTCGTGCGCAACCTAGAACGGCTTCGGGGCGGCGAAGCCCTTGAAGGCGAAATCGACAAAGCCCTCGGCTACTGACGAGAGAAGCGGATTCGAAACCGGGCGCCGGTGTCCCGAGTCTCCGTAGCGGATTGGGTGGGCGCCAGGTAGTCGATGGTGCCGCCCGCGTTGGCGAGCAGTGCTTTCGCGATCGCAAGTCCCAAGCCGGTGCCGCCATGTTCACGCCGCGTGGTGAAGAACGGTTCGAATATCCGGGCCGCATCCCCCGGTGCGATCCCATGGCCGTCGTCGGTGACGCAGACCACGGTGTCCTCGCCCGCCGCAGCGACATGGATGTCCAGCGTCTTCGCGCCGTGTTCGCCGGCGTTGTCCACCAGGATCTTGAGTACCGCCTGAAGCGAGGCTTCGTCTATGGGCAGCGCGGCATCGGTATCGCCGCCTAGGCGCAAATCGATGCCGGTATCCGGGTGGACCGCATCCCCTACCACGGTGGCGATGTTGGACACGCCCTTGGCCTGGTCGTGCATGTCGGCCCGTGCGAGTTGGAGCAAGCGTTGCGTGAGCGATTCGAGTCGGGCGACGTCCCCGGCCAGGTTGTCGATGAAATGCCGGCGTTCCTTGGGCGTCATGTCGTCCAGGTGATCGCCCAGCACCTCCAGCGTGCCGGTCATCGCGGCCAGCGGAGTCTTGAACTCGTGGCTGATGCTGCGGGCGAGGTCGCGGACGTACTGGGTCCGCTGCTGAAGGCTCGCCGCCATCGCCGCAACGCTGGCGGCCAGTTGGGCCAGTTCCTTGGTCCGGTAGCGCTCGACGTCGATGTCGACGGCATCGCCAGCGGCCACGCGCTCGGCACTGCGGACCAGACGTCGTATCGGTCGCGCGAGGGTCCGTGTTGCGAAGATCGCCGTCGCAACTACCACCGCGCACAGCAGGCTAGCGGCCTGAAGTAGCAGGAAACGCTTGGTTTCCAGCGCGCCGACGATGGTCGACGGTGTCTGCTCGGTGACGACGGCGCCGACGACGCGGTCGTCCACGACGATGGGTCCGGTGACGACGACCCGAACCGCGGCACCGCGAACGAACGCGGCGAACGAGGGCCGGTCCGCACCGGCCTCCTGACGAAGCCGGCTGATTTCGAACCCGGCCAGTGCGTCGGCCACTTCGTCGACGGCCGAAAGGTCCGTCCCTATGCCCCCGGTGTTGGCGGCGACCACCACACCTTGGAAGTCGGTAACGCGAATGTCGGCACGGGTTTGAACGTCCGCGAGGATTGGCGCGATGGCGAGCCCGACGGCCACGGCCGCCTCGTCCCCCACCGCTCCCTGACGGCCGTCCGGAAACGGCGCCGACACATCGGCATCGGCGAGGTCGAGGACGGCGCGGCGGCGCGTGGTGGGATCGTGGTCCGGATTGGCCAGCGTTCGGCTATGGGCCTGGAAATCAGCAGTCGCATCGCGTAGCCGATGCCGGAACGTCGCCGCGATGAAGTCCGTGTGGGCGATCAGTGCGGACTCCGTCTGACGGACCAGCGCACTTTCGTAGAGCCGCAGTACCTGTATCCCCGCCACGGGCAACACCAGCACGAACAGGCTCAGCACGATGAGTACCGTGCGCAGGCGGAACCGGACCCAGGGCAACAGCATTTCGAGGCCCGGCGCGGAGCGGAGTCCGGCGGTCAGCCGTCCGACGCCGACGGCCGGCGCCGGTGTGCCGCTTCCGAAACAGCTAGGCATGGAGTTCCACACGACACGTTGATGTGAACCATGCCTATGTTCCTGTTTTCCAAGGCGGCACTCCTCCATCTGTCTGGCGTCGGTGGCTTCCGAGACGATGTCAGCATTGTCAGATCAGTCCGGAATCTGAGCGCCGGGTCGCCGGGTCGAGCCGGAACCCGACCCCGTGCACGGTCTGGATCGGGTCGATGCCGGTCGTACGCAGCTTGGCGCGCAGACGGCGCATGTGGCTGTCGATGGTGCGGTCGCTGACCACCCGGTTGCCCTTGTAGGCGCCATTGGTCAGCGTCTCGCGGTCCAGTACCTTGCCGCTTTGCCGCACCAGGGTCGCCAATAGACCGAATTCGGTCCGGGTCAGGTCGACCGCCCGACCGGCCACGGTGGCGGATTGGGCATCGAGATCCATCGAGACCGGCCCCGCGGTGATCCGACTGACGCTGGGGTCGTCGAGTGCATCGATGCGCCGGAAGTGCGCGTTGACCCTTGCCGTCAGCTCCCGGGGACTGAAGGGCTTGACGATGTAGTCGTCGCCGCCGGCGTCGAGGCCCACCACCCGGTCCGTTTCCGCATCCTTCGACGACAGGAACAGAATGGGGACGTTGCGGCCGCCCGCTTCGCTTCCACGCGCCGCCTCTTCGCGGATCGCGCGGCATACATCCAGGCCGTCCATCACCGGCATGAGAATGTCGAGGATGACCAGGTCCGGCTTGTCGCGTCGAAACGCCTGCAGCCCCGCCTCACCGTCGGCAGCCTCCGCGACGTCGAATCCGGCACGTCGAAGCGCGAAGCAGACGACATCGCGGATGTGGGAGTCGTCGTCGACCACAAGCACCTTGCGCATCCGCGGCATGTTACGCGTCCGGGGGACACCTGGCATAGGGGCGCTGGATCCGGGCGGATGCGGGACGGCTATGGGGCGCTACAATGCGGGCATGTCCGAGCGCAGTGTCGTTTCCGCAGCCGCCCGCCGCGACTTTCGTCGCGACGGCTTCGTCGTGCTGCCGTCGGTGATCGAAAAGCCGATGCTCGACATGCTGCGCGAGGAGTGCGCCGTGTTCGTGGCGAGAACCGACGCCTGGCTGGATCGACGCGGCACGGACGTATTCGGCATCACCCACCGGGGCAAGCGGTACTTCATTGCCAACCGTTACCGGGACAGCGAACGCATGCCCGAATTCGTCTACGGCGACTTGATGCGTGACATCACGACGACGTTGCTTGGCGAGACGGTCTTCCTGTTCAACGAACAGTGGGTGGTCAAGGGTGCGGAGCAGGGCATGAAGTTCGCTTGGCACCAGGACTCCGGCTATGTCAATTTTCGCGACCCGGGGAATACGCATCGCCCCTATCTGACGTGCTGGTGCGCCCTGGACGACATGACCAGGGAGAACGGCACGATCTCGGTGATGCCCCATGATCGGGTCGGTTCGCGAGCAACGGTTTTCGCGCACCATCACGAACCGGGGAGCAACGATCTGGTTGGGTACGAGGGCGACGATCCCGGCGTGCTCGTGGAGATGCCCGCCGGCAGCGTCGCGGTGTTCACGAGCACGAGCCTGCATCGGAGCGGTGCCAACACCACGTCGCGCCTGCGCCGTGCCTACCTGACCCAGTACACGCGGGAGCCGCTGCGGTCCTCCAACGGCGAGCTTTGGGGACAGGCGGTGCCGTTTGTCACGAAGGGTCGGTACGTCTACGACCCGAGCACGGATGTCGACGCCCGTACCGGTCGGCGGGCGACGGCAAGGACGCACGGGTCAGATTGACGAGTTCGTTGGGGCGGGTCTATCGCGCCCGAAGGGCGCGTGCCCGCCTGCGCCGCACGCAACGAAATTCGCTCGGGACGGGACAAGCCCGGGACAAGCCCGTCCCCAAGGCTCTCCTCGGTCTTAGGCGGAGTCTCGCTAGAAGACCGACAGAACCTCTGTCTCGACCCGCTGTATGGCTGGCGTACTGTTCCCAAAGCCGCACAGCATGATCTCGTCCGCCCCGGCTTCGATGTAGCCGCCCAGATAGTCCTGGATCGCGTTGACGGTGCCATAGCAGTACCAGGGCTGACCCGGTGACTTCTTCCACTCTTCGTCGGTGTCGAACACCCGGGTCGGCAGGCAGACGGTGCGGCGGACTTCGGCTGGATCGCGCCCGCAGTCCTCACAGTGGCGATCGATCGCCTGCTGCTTCCGTTTATATACGTCCACACCGCCGGGGTGCCAGAAGTCGAGGTTGCTGGTATCGCCATAGCGCGCACAGGTCCTCAAGGTGCGCTTTTCGCCGTTGCCGCCGATCAAGATGGGGATCGCTTTGCCCTGGGCGGTTCGAGGCGACATGGGCGCGTCGTTCAACTGGTAGTACTTGCCGGAGTAGCTCACATACTCCTCCGGATCCTTGGTGAGCAGTAGGCGGATCAACTGCGTCGCCTCCTCCAACCGGTCACTGCGCTCCCGCAACGACGGAAAGTCCCAGCCGTAGGCCGTATGTTCCTGTTCGTACCAGGCGGCGCCCAGTCCCAGTTCCACCCGACCGCCCGAAATGTGATCGAGGGTGGTCGCGATCTTTGCCAGGAGTGCCGGGTTACGGTAGGTATTCCCTGTCGCGAGAATACCGAGACGTACCCGGTCAGTGACCATCGCCACCGCCGAGAGCAGCGTCCAGCCCTCCATGGCCCAACCATGGCCGCCGCGCCCGGGCGGCATGAAGTGATCGGAAAGCCACAGGCTATGCCAGCGCCCCGCTTCCACCGTCTTCGCCACGGCGGCAACGTCGGACCACCGTGTGTTGTATTGACTCATCTGTACGCCGAATTTCATGGCGACTCCTGTGCTTGGTTTGTTCTTCCCATTCCCATGGCTCAATGTGACCCGTCGGGCCGGCACACGCGGTCGAAGTCCTCCCAGTAGTCGGCGTAGGTCTTCGCCACGCAGTCGGCCCCGCGGATCACGCAGCCGCCGACCTTGCTGGCAACCACGGACAACGCCATGGCCATGCGGTGGTCCTCGTAGGTGTCGAAGCCCGCTGGTCGGAGGGCGCCGGCAGGGTGAATGGTCATCGCGGCATCGAACTCTTCGACGCGTACGCCGGCCTTGCGCAACTCGTTCGCGCCGCAGGCGATCCGGTCGCACTCCTTGACGCGCAGTGTGGCGAGTCCCGTGATGTGCGTGGCCGTTGGCAGGAACGGCGCCATCGCCATGAGGGTCGGCGCGGCGTCGGGCATGTCGACCATGTCGGCGTCGCCAACGGGCCTAGGTGATGCAGGTCCTTTGATCGTGACTTGATCCTCGGCACGCGAGACCTCGGCGCCCATGCGTTCGCAGAGACCGAGGAAGGCGTAGTCGCCTTGACGGGTGGAGTCGCCGAGGTTCGTGAGGGTGATGCGCCCGCCGTGCAGCGTTGCCAGGGCCGCGTGATAGGTCGCGGCGGAGGCGTCGCCTTCGATCAGGATGTTCCCGCCCTGGTACGTTCCCGCGGGCACGACCACGGTGGTGTCTTCGAGCGTCTGCACGCGAACACCCCGTTTGGCCATCTCCGTCGTCGTGACCCCGATATACGAGGCACTCGTCCGCGCGCCTTTCAAGGCGATGGCCAGACCGGATGGCAACCCCGGGGCCGACAGCATGAGTCCCGAGAGATACTGGCTGGTGACGTCGGTGACGAGGGTGGTCTTGGGAATCGGACAGGCGGGGCCAGTGACCGCGATCGGCAAGCGACCCTCGTTCGACTCGATCCTGCACCCAATGGTCCGAAGCGCCTCGAGCAGATCGGCGTTCGGGCGTTGGTGGAGTTGCCGGTGGCCCGTGAATCGGGTCGTCGAGGTACGCAAGGCGGCATGGGCCAGAAGCAGGCGCAGGGTTACGCCGCTCATGCCCAGATCGAGAACCACATCCGATGCGAACGGCACCGCCGGCGGCGTCAGCCAGGCGGACTTGCCCTGGCGCACGACCCGCACGCCAACCCGTCGCAGCGCCTCGAACATGACATCGACATCGTCGCACCGCGGTATGCCGTCCAGACGGGTCGGACCATCGGCCAGCGCGGACATGAGCAAATGGCGCAAGGCGATGGACTTGCTGCCAGGCAGGGTCACATCAGTCGCGAAGGGACTCGCGATGCGCGGAATCGTGCGCAGGTCAGTCATGGCTGGAGATTCCCGAGGCGCCCTGCGGCTAGACGCCTTGAGCGTGCTTTATGCTCACACGCAGGTTGTAGTTGGAACAACGCATCGAATTACTCTTGAACGGCTCGTGTACTCACGAGACGCGCTAGGCTCTTGCCTTCATCGGCTGGGCCGCCTTCGGTGGCTTTGAATCGTGCTTCTTGCCGGGACCCTCCCCGAACTTGTGGCGCAGCGTATACCAACTGGGGTAGGGGATCGGCCGGGGACCCTTCTTGGAGGTCCAGAAACGTACGACACGGCCGTCCGATAGCCGCAGTGCCTTGGCGACGTCCTTGTTGGAAAGGCCCTTGCTGTCCATCCACTGGCGCAGTTCCTGAGGTGTCGGTGGGTACTTCTTCATCGTCTTTTCCGCGTGGGCGCCGAATGCTATCAAAAACCGCCTTGACCATGAGCACCGCGCCCGAGGCAGCGTGGGTCGACTGCTGTGCCGCGAAGGCGAACTGCTACAATCGCCCGTCTTCATCAGTCAGCACATCGGAGAGAGGAGCATGGCGGAAGCCGTCGCCGCGGACTTGGAAGCGGACCTGAACAATCTCGTCATGAGCGAGGAGGTGGAACCGCTGTACGCGGCGGTCAAAAAGTTCATCGCCGAGGACGTCGAACCCAATACGCCCGCGTATTTCGACGCCGCGTTCGAACACGGCGACCGGTGGAGCCTGTCGCCGCGCCAGGAAGACATCCTAGGAAGCCTGAAGGGCAAGGCGAAGGCCAACGGCCTGTGGAATTTCTTCCTGCCGGACGCCGACACCGGGGAGGGCCTCAAGAACCTGGACTACGCCTACATCGCGGCCGAACTCGGCAAGAATCCCATTGCCTCCGAGTGCCTGAATTGCAGTGCGCCCGACACCGGCAACATGGAGGTCCTGGAGCGCTACGGAACCCCGGAGCAAAAGGAGAAGTGGCTGAAGCCGCTCCTCGAAGGGGAAATCCGGTCCGCCTACGCCATGACCGAGCCCAACCTCGCCTCGTCCGATGCCAAGCAGATCGCCACGCACGCGCGCCTGGACGGCGACGAATGGGTGCTCAACGGGGAGAAGTTCTACATCTCCGGGGCCGGCGACAAACGCTGCAAGATCATGATCACGATGGTGCAGACCAATCCCACCGCGGCCCCGCACCGTCAGCAGTCGCAGATTCTCGTCCCCACGGACAACCCGGGGGTCGAGATCATCGAGCCCATGACCGTGTTCGGCCGCGACGACGCGCCCCATGGTCACATGCACCTGAAGTTCAACGATGCCCGGGTGCCGAAGGAGAACATCCTGCTCGGCGAAGGCCGCGGCTTCGAGATCTCCCAAGGGCGCCTGGGACCTGGGCGCATCCACCATTGCATGCGTTCGGTGGGCCAGGCGGAGCGTGCCTTGGACCTCCTGGTTCGCCGGGGGATGTCCAGAGAGGCGTTCGGCAAGCCCCTGGTGCAACTCGGCAAGAACCTCGAACTCGTGTCCCGTGCACGCATCGAGATCGAGGCCATGCGACTCATGGTGCTGAAGGCCGCCAAGGCCATGGATGTACTCGGCAACCGCGAAGCCCGCATCTGGGTGCACATGTGCAAGGCAATGATCCCGGAGCGTACCTGCCAGATCATCGACCAGGCCATCCAGATGCACGGCGCTGCCGGCGTCTCGCAGTGGACGCCGCTGGCCGGAATGTACACGGGCCAACGGACGCTCCGAATCGCCGACGGGCCCGACGAGGTGCACCACCTAGTGGTCGGCCGCGCCGAGTTGCGCAAGTACGACGAGAACTTCGGGCGTGCCTAGGGGAAAGGCGGCAAGGGCGACGATGCGAAGGTACTGGTCTCGCGTAGCGTTGCTCTTTGAGCAGGCCATGGGGAAGCGACCGGATGGTGTCGGCACCACTCTCCTCGACCATGGCTTCGAACCGGCTTCCCCATCCGACGTCGTCGCGTTTTCGGCATCCCAAGAAATGCCTTTGGTTCTCGAGACCCTTCTTGGTCGTGAGACGTCACCGCCACAGCCCCTAGGGACCTATCGGCTGGCGGCCCTCCACTTCCGGCAAAGGAACTGCAAGCTCCCTGGACGCACTCAACTTCGGGTGTGCTAGCTGGAACGCCGCCGGTGTCCATGTCGACGCTGCTCCCGAAGGGGGCGAGGAAACCTCGCGTTCAGCGTCTCGACCGGAGTTGTCCACCCTTCGCCCACAGCGCCTCCGGTTTTTGTTGGGGACCGGCGCCATGGACGAAGCGTGGACAACTCCGCCAAGCGCCGTGCCGTTGCCGAAACGGGAAACGGGACTAGGCAGCTTTCGCCATCCGCCGCCGCGGCCACTTGCCGGGCACCTCCGCCGGATCGACCAGCCCGATCCGCCGCCAGCCCGTCTCCAGCAGCCACGTCCGCGCCGCCGCCACCTCGCAGCGCCGGAACGCGTCCGCGTACTTGCCAAGCCGCGGCGGCGACCGCCCCTTCCACCCGTCGAACCAGCGCGCCCTGGCGGGCGCGTTCCCCGAGCTCGCCCCGTCCAGCACCACCGGCGGCTTCCGCCCATGACGCTCCCGGTAGTGCTTGCGCGCGTTCAGCAGCAC
>JAPPKV010000088.1 GCA_028819775.1 Gammaproteobacteria bacterium
TACCACTCCAGCATCGTGAACTCCGGGTTGTGCCAGCGGCCCTGCTCCCCGGCACGGAAGACGGGACCGATCTGGTAGATGGACGGCGCGCCCGCCGCCAGCAGCCGTTTCATGTGGAACTCCGGCGACGTCTGCAGGTACGGTCCAGGCGCATTCGGCGTGCCCGCTCGCAGGCTGTCGATGGCGGGATCGGTGACCGTGGCGGCACCGAGTACCGGGGTCTGCACCTCCATCACGCCCCGGCGGGCGAAGAACTCGCGGGTGGCCCGGAGCATCCCGGCACGGGTCCGCAGCGCATCGATGGTGGCGGCGGGCTGCCAATCGGAGCCCTCAGCCGGGGAGCGCGAGGGGCTTGCACCTTGCAAGAAAGAGCCCGATCCGATGTCCGTCGAGGACATCGATCAGCGCTCAGGCCTTGACGCGGTTGACGTACTCGCCCGTGCGCGTGTCGATTCTAAGCACATCGCCGATTTCGACGAACAGCGGCACCTTGATCGTGGCGCCGGTCGCCAGCGTCGCGGGCTTCGTACCGCCCTGGGCGGTGTCGCCGCGGATACCCGGATCGGTCTCCTTGACGGCCAGTTCCACGAAGTTCGGTGCCACGACGGCGATCGGCTCGTCGTTCCACAGCGTGACGTTGCATACCTCCTGGCCCAGCAGCCAGTTCTTCGCCTCGGTCACCACAGTCGAAGAAGCCTCCTTCTGCTCGAAGCTGCCGTCGGTATTCATGAAATGCCAAAAGTCCCCGTCGGTATAGAGGAACTCCATCTGGGTCTCGAGCACATCCGCGGCCTCAAGGGACTCCCCGCTGCGATAGGTCCGCTCCCAAACGCGGCCGGTCTTGAGGTTGCGGAGCTTGACGCGGGTGAATGCCTGGCCCTTGCCCGGTTTCACGAACTCGCTGGCAAGGATCGAGCAGGGGTCACCTTCCAGCAGCACCTTCAATCCGGGCCGAAATTCGTTGGTAGAATAGGTTGCCACGCCGGTCAATCTCCTTGAAAACGCCTCCCAGGCCGACGTCTTGCCGATCCAGGAAAACGACGAATGATACCCGTCAAATCTACCTCGACAACCGAGGTCGGGCCTGCGCCCAGCCACGTGCCCCGGGAAAGGCAATCATGGCAACGCGAGCTCCTCGAGGCAGTGACCGATGTCGACGAACTGCTTCGGCTTGTCGGCGTCGACCCGGTCGCGTCTCGCAAGCAAGAAGAGCCCGTGGCGTTGCGGGACTTCCCCCTGCGCGTGCCGCGTCCCTACGTCGCCCGCATGCGGTGGGGCGATCCCGACGACCCGTTGCTGCGCCAAGTGCTTCCCACGGCACAGGAGTCCCAACCGGCGGAGGGCTACGGGTTCGATCCGCTCGCCGAGGCCGACGCCGTCATCGACTCCGGGATCTTGAAGAAGTACGACGGGAGAGCGCTGGTCATCGCCACGGGTTCCTGTGCCGTCCACTGCCGGTACTGCTTCCGCCGGCACTTTCCGTACGTAGACCATCGCCAGGACCAGGGCTACGGGTCATTGGCCGCGCTGCGGCGGGATTCCACGATCCGGGAGGTGATCCTCTCCGGCGGCGACCCGCTGATGCTCACCGACGCACATCTCGGGCGGCTCCTGGCGGAGGTGGGTTCAATCGATCACGTGACGAGGATTCGTATCCACACGCGCGTGCCCGTGGTAATCCCCCAGCGCGTGACACCGGCGTTGACCGCGATGCTGGCCAGCCTCCCGCAACGCGTGGTCGTTGTGCTGCACTTCAACCACCCGAACGAGATCGACCGGCATTGCGCCGCGGCGCTAACGGGTCTCCACCGTTTCACCCTGCTCAATCAAAGCGTGCTGCTGCGTGGCGTCAACGACGACGCGGACACGTTAGTCGAGTTGTCGGAGCGCCTGTTCGGCGCGGGCGTGCTGCCCTACTACCTGCATATGCCGGACGCGGTGGCCGGCACCGCGCACTTCGACGTCTGCCAACGACGAGCCGTCGCCTTGCATCGTCAGCTCCTGGCGCGACTGCCCGGATATCTCGTGCCGCGCCTGGTGCGCGAGGTGCCCGGCGGTACGGCGAAAGAACTCGTCGTCAGCGACGGCTAGACTCCTCGAGCGGCGTTGGTGTCTACACGCAGGTTACATTTTTGCGCGCGGTTCGGCTTGCTCTTGGACGGCTCGGGTACCCACGAGCCGCGCTCGGGTACCCACGAGCCGCGCTAGGGAGTTCGAAAGAAGGATGAGCAAGGACCCCGCGCCGCCGAAAGCCGTGCGGCCGTTCCTGAAGGCGAACGCGGCGACGTTGGGCGCGGTCGGCGGCTACGTCATAGCCGTGGCAATCGCCTTCGTCAGCGTTGGCGTATTGGACGCCGAACGCAGCGCCAGCGCGATGTCGCGGTACGGCATGACGGTCGCGGAGGACCTTGCCTATCACGCGGTGGAGCCGCTGTTGCGCCGGGACCGTATCCAGCTGGGCTTGCTCACCAACCGCGTCGCGGCCCGTCCGGAGGTCCGCCAGATCACCATCCGCACCGCGGACGAACGACTGTTCGTCGTCGCCGGCAGCGCGACCCCGGAAACGGCACCGACCTATAGCCGTCCCGTCACCGTGGAGGATACGGTGGCCGGCGACGTGACCGTGGCCCTCAACCCCGAGAGCTTCCCGCCGCCGTTAACGGACAACCTCAACCAATCCTGGCAGTTCGTGCTCGCCGGTTTGGCCGCCACGGTCTTCCTGTTCCACTTCGCAACCCGTCTGGGGTCGTCGCGCAACGCGACGCGCGGTTCGACCGCGGTTTCCCGGGTCGTTCCTCCGGCGTTCGTGGTGGTGGCCAACCTGCCGCTTCGATCCGCGTCCCGGTCGGCCGAACGAGAGCAACTGCTGCGGCACGCCATGGCGATCGGGGGAAGGATAGCCAACCTGTATGCGGGCCACGTTGCGGCGTTGCCGGGATCCGGGATCGTGCTCGTGTTTCCCGTTTCGGGATCCGGCGACCGATGCTTCGAGGTCGTTTGCGCCGCATTGCTCATGCGTCGCCTGCTCTCCAAGAAAGCCGAGAAAGAGGCCCCCGCCATCGAGACCGATGGCGCATCGCCGGACGATGCCCATGACGATGCTCCGAGAGCATTCCGGTACGGGATCGACTTCTCGGAAGCCGGCGCCACCCTCCACGGCGACACCGTCAAGCCGTCGTCGGTGTCCAACGTTCTGCTGCTCGCCTCCCTGGCCGGCGCCGGCGAGCTCGTACTCGGCCAAGCCGCCTTCGACACCTTGGGCCGTCCCGACCGGGTCGAACTCGACCAACTGCGCAACCCCGCTACCGAGGCCTTGTCAACGGGTGTCGCCATGCCACGGGGCAAGGTCCGGCGAGTCGCCCGGGACTACGAAGCGCTGATCACGCGCCAGGCCGAAGTCATCGCCATCGCGTCGGATCGGAGTGCCTCGTAGGGGACGGGCTTCCCGTCCCGCTGTTCAGCAAGCCGACACATCCGGTACGGGCGACCCCAAGGGGCCGGGCGGGCGACCACAAAGGGTCGCGCCGACGGGCGCGATCAAGAATGCTGACGGACTCTCAGCACCTGGTCACTCGATCGAGATGCTGTCCACCCGCTGAAGTCCCCGTGGAAGCAAGTGACCGCGTTGGGCGCGGGACCCCAGGTAGTTCTTCAAATCCCTGAACCTCACCGTCGTGTGGCGTCCGCCGGCGCGGACGACGAGCCGGTTTCGCTCCCCTAGGGCGGCCACCGCGACAACCCGTTCTTCCCCGGCCTTGAATACCTTGGGAGGTATGTTGATGAGCTTCTGCCCCTTGCCTCGGGACAGCAGGGGAACGTCGGCGATGGGAAACGCCAGCAGGCGCCCGGCGCTGGTGACCGCGGCGACATGTGATGCGTCGGTGAATGCGACCGGGGATAGGGCGGTGGCACCCCGTGGCACGTTCAGCACCGACTTGCCGGTCCGCGTCCGGCTGAGTGTTTCGCCGAGAGTTGTCAAGAAGCCGTAGCCCGCGCTGGATGCGACTAGGAGTCGCAGGTTGGCCTCGCCCATCGCCAAGCCCACGAAACGTGCCCCCTCGGGCGGACTCAGGCGGCCGGAGAGGGGTTCGCCCTGACCACGCGCCGTCGGCAACGTATGTGGCGGAACGAAGTAGGCGCGCCCGGTGGAGTCGAAGAACACGCAAGGATCGCTGGTCTTGCCCCGGGCGGCAGCCGCAAAACCGTCGCCGGTCCGATACGACAGGTCGCCCGGGTCGATGTCGTGGCCCTTGGCGGCCCGAACCCAACCCTTCTCCGAAAGAACCACGGTCACCGGTTCCGTCGATACGAGATCCGCTTCCGAGTACGCCCGGGCCTCGGCCACGCTGGCCAGGTCCGTCCGCCGGGCGTCACCGTATTTCTCCGCATCGGCCGCGATCTCCTTCTTGATGAGGGTTCGCGTACGCGCCCGGGAGGCGAGGGTCCGCTCGAGGCCGCCGGCCTCTGCAAGAAGGTCCCGCTTCTCCGCTTCGAGCTTGGCTTCCTCGAGCTTTGCGAGTTGGCGCAACCGGAGGTCGAGGATCGCGGTCGCCTGTTCGTCGGAGAGTTCGAACTGGGTCACGAGCTTCGGCTTAGCATCTTCTTCCTCGCGGATGATCCGGATGACCTCGTCGATGTTGACATGTGCGACGAGCAGGCCCTCCACGACGTGGAGGCGTCGGCGGATACGCTCGAGGCGGAACGTGAGCCGACGGCGCACCGTTTCGGTCCGGAACTTGAGCCACTCGGCGAGCAGGCTCTTCAGGTCGAGGACCTTGGGCCGACGGTCGAGGGCAATGACGTTGAAGTTCAGTCGATAGTTGCGTTCCAAGTCGGTGGTGGCGAAGAGGTGGCTCATCAGCCGCTCGACGTCGACCCGGTTCGAGCGCGGTGTCAGTACCAGGCGGGTCGGGTTTTCATGGTCGGATTCGTCCCGGATGTCGGTCAGCATGGGGAGCTTCTTGGCCTGCATCTGGGCGGCGATCTGTTCCAGGACCTTGGACGGCGACACCTGGTAAGGCAGCCCGGTGATCACAAGATCGCCGTTTTCGCGCACGTAGCGGGCCCGGGCCCGAACGGAACCGCGGCCGGTTTCGTATGCGGCGCGGATTTCGTCCGGTGCCGTCGTGATGATGGCGTCAGTCGGAAAGTCCGGACCCCGAACGATCTCCATGAGTTCCGCCGTACTGGTGGACGGCCGCTCTATCAGCCGGATGCAGGCATTCGCCACTTCGCGCAGGTTGTGGGGCGGGATGTCCGTCGCCATGCCTACCGCGATCCCCGTCGAGCCGTTCAGGAGGACCATCGGCAGCCTCGCCGGCAGCAATTCGGGTTCCGACAGGACACCGTCGAAATTGGGCACGTAGTCCACCGTGCCCTGGCCGAGTTCCCCAAGCAGCAACTCGGCCACCGCCGCAAGACGTGCTTCGGTGTAGCGCAGCGCCGCGAACGACTTGGGATCGTCCGGCGCACCCCAGTTGCCCTGGCCGTCGACAAGCGGATACCGGGTAGAGAACGGCTGTGCCAGGAGCACCATGGCCTCGTAGCAGGCCGACTCGCCGTGCGGATGGAACTTGCCCAGCACGTCGCCCACGGTACGCGCCGACTTGACGTACTTGGCGGTTGCGGTGAGACCGAGTTCGGACATGGCGTAGACGATGCGCCGCTGCACCGGTTTGAGACCGTCGCCGACATGGGGCAGGGCACGGTCGTTGATGACGTACATCGAGTAGTCGAGGTAGGCGCGTTCCGTGTAGGTGCGCAGCGGCAGGCCTTCCTGGCCTTCGTCCGACGCGGGATTGTGCCCGTTCGACTCGATGTCCATTTCCTACCGACTCTCCGCTTACTCTGGCTGTTCCCAGCCGCTTCCCTGCCGCGCTCGCGCGTCCTCTCTCGGCAACCCTAGGCGGCGTTCGCCTCGTTGCCTTTCCGCTCCAGCCAACCGCGCCGGTCCGCAGCGCGTTTCTTGGCCAGCATCATGTCCATGATCTCCAGTGTGCGGGTCATGGAGTCGACATCGAGCCGGACCAAGCGGCGGGTGTCCGGCGCCATCGTGGTCTCCCGTAGCTGCAGGGGATCCATTTCTCCCAAACCCTTGAAACGCTGCACGGACGGCGTACCGCGACGCCGCTCCGCCACGAGTTCCAGGATGCCTTCCCTCTCCGCCTCGTCGAGTGCGTAGTGGACCTCCTTGCCGACGTCGATGCGGTATAGCGGCGGCATGGCCACATAGATGCGGCCCGCCTCGACGAGCGGCGTGAAATGCTTCAGGAACAACGCGCACAGCAAGGTCGCGATGTGCAGGCCGTCGGAATCCGCATCGGCCAGGATGCACACCTTGCCGTAGCGCAGCCCTGCCAAGTCCGTTGATCCCGGGTCGACGCCGATGGCCACAGCGATGTCGTGGACCTCCTGGTGCCCGAGCACCTCGGCGGGATCGACTTCCCAGGTGTTGAGGATCTTCCCCTTCAGCGGCAACACGGCTTGGAACTCGCGGTCCCTTGCACCCTTCGCCGAACCACCCGCCGAGTCACCCTCGACGAGGAACAACTCCGAGCGTTCGGCGTCCTGGCTCGAGCAATCGGCGAGCTTGCCGGGCAGTGCCGGACCGGAAGCGACCTTTTTACGGGCGACCTTCTTCGACGCCTGGACGCGCCGCTGGGCATTGGCGATCGCCATCTCCGCGATGCTCTCGCCCTCGCTCGGATGCTCGTTCAACCAGAGGCTGAAGGCATCCTTGGCGACGCCGGAGATGAACACGCTGGATTGCCGCGACGACAGGCGTTCCTTGGTCTGACCACTGAACTGCGGGTCGGCCAGTTTCGCGGACAGCAAGTAGGCACATTTGTCCCAGATGTCCTCGCCGTTTATGCGCAGCCCTTTAGGCATAAGGTCGCGAAACTCGCAGAACTCGCGGAGTGCCTGCACGAGACCGCTCCGCAACCCCGCAACGTGGGTACCGCCCAACGGGGTCGGAATGAGGTTAACGTAGCTCTCGGCGACCACGTCGTCACCGTCCATCACCCATTGCACGGCCAACTCGACCTCTTCCGAGTTGCCCTTCGCCTCGTGTACGAAGGGCGTCTGTGGTACCCGATCGCCCGGACCTAGCGCTTCGGCGAGATATCCGGCAAAGCCGGCCTCGTAGCACCATGTAGTGCATTGCGGTTCGCCTGTCGAATGCTCCACGGTAAGCGACACCGCGAGACCCGGACAGAGCACAGCCTTGGCGCGGAGCAGATGCTCGAGCTTCGGCAGCGCCACGTGCGTCGAGTCGAAATAGGCGGGATCGGGCAGGAAGCGGACCAAGGTCCCGGTATTGCGTTTACCCACCGTGTCCACGACTTCGAGGTCGGTCACCGGGTCGCCGCCCTCGAAGCGCTGCCGATGCAGCGCGCCGTTCTGCTTCACTTCCACGACGAGCCATTTCGAGAGCGCGTTCACCACCGACACGCCGACGCCATGCAGGCCGCCGGCATAGTTGTAGTTGTCGTGGTCGAACTTGCCGCCGGCGTGCAGGCGGGTCAGCGCCAACTCGACGCCGGTCAGCTTGTGCTCCGAGTGCACGTCCACCGGCAGGCCACGGCCGTCGTCAACCACCTCGATGGATCCATCGAGGTACAGCGTGACTTCGATATTCCGACCGAACCCTGCAAGCACCTCGTCGACGCTGTTGTCCAGGACCTCCTGCAAAAGGTGGTTGGGCCGGGTCGTGTCCGTGTACATGCCGGGTCGACGGCGAACCGGCTCGAGCCCCTCCAACAACTGCATAGAGTCTGCGGTATAGCGCTTGGTCATCGGTTGGCTCGGTCGTTGAGGTCCACCTTGAGTTCGTAGTCGTCCGCCCGCCGGACGACTGTCTCGATCGACCCATCCTGTTCCAGCGTCAGCCAGCGGTATCCCGGCTTCGCGGCGTCGATGCCGAAGGTCGGCGAGTCGTCGGAGAACTGGAAACAGGTGGAGGGTGTGCCGAAGATCGGCATCCCGGGATGCGCTTCGACCTCCTGGTGGATGTGACCGAAGACGTAGCCGCTTGCGCCGGCGGCTCTCAACACGTCCAGAAGATCGTCACCGTTGTCGATTCGGTGAACATCGAGCCAAGAGCAGCCGATCTCCACCGGGCAATGGTGGCCAGCCACGAGCGTGTGCTGATGGTCGGCGCAACCATGCAACATGGCTCGCAAACGCGACAGTTCCGATGAGTGCACGGTCCCACCAACGACATCGTCCTCATGGGTGTCCACACCGGCGATCCGCCAAGCGTCGAACTCGAGATCTTCGGTCGGCAGGGTGCCAGACAACGTGACGCCATGGTCGTGGTTGCCCGGAACACACAGAAGCGGACCGGCGTAGTAGCGGGCAAGCGTGGCCAGGAAGAGTTCGTAGGTTGCAGGCGAAGGCAGCTGGGCAATGTCGCCGGTGGCCAACACGGCGTCCGGCGTTCGCTCCGTACACGCCGCATCGAGAACCGCCGCCAGACTGTCGGCGGTGCATACCCCGAGGAGGGTCGCGTCAGGCGATGGCAGTAGGTGGCAATCCGTTACCTGCAAGACGTGAAGCCTATCCTTGTCTTCCGTCATGTAACCGTACTTAGTCTCCGTGACCGCGGCCGAAGGCTCCCACTCGGTTCTAGTGCCGATGCCGTATTGTCGTCATCACTCGTCTTACCCGTGTACCGCCGCTAGCCGATCATGACCCGCTCTTGCTGGGCGACGCCGTGCCGCAGGCAGGCGTTTAGGAACTCCGACAGAAAGCGATTGACCTGGACCTTCTCGTCGGGTTGACGCATCTGTGGGTTGGGGTAGTCGTAGACGGCCTGGAAGCGACGTTGGCCCTGGAACTCGATAACCTCCGCAGTTCGCGCGTCGTGGTAGACGCGAATCTTGATCCGCATGCCGCCGATGCTGCGCACGCTCGCGGGAAGATCAAGGGTCAGCACGGTCGTGTAGCGGCTCCGGTGCGTCACTTCGAATGTGACGATCAACGCCGCCCCCTGGGGGAACATCCGGAACTCCCGCCGGTCCGTTTCCCTCAAGTCGGGCAGGAGCCGCGTCAGGCGACGGTAGTTGCAGTCGCACTCTTCGAGGTGTGCACGAAGGTCGATGTTGTACGGCCGCCGCTTCATGCTCTTTTCGCTGACTCTTGCCGCTTTGTTAACGATTCTAACCGGGGTTTCGTCTCAATGGCACGTTGTTGATGGCCAACGACGGAAAGTACCTGCACCACCGTAGAAACCTTCCACGGGAAGCGTACCGACAGGCATCGTCTGATTGTCATTTTGTTAGACTCACCCGCCGCCGTTGAGTGGCGGCCGGTCACCAAGCTGAAGGAATCACCATGAGAATCACGTGCTCTGGTCCATTCGACCCAACGACTCGCCGTGCGCCTGTCAGGCGTTCGCGGAGTCCCTGGCGTGCGGCCAAGCCATTGGTGGCTTCCGCAGTGCTGGCCCTCGGCGGGACTTCCTGGGGAGCGGACATCAGCGAAATCTATGCCGAAGCCGTCGCCAACGACCCCATCCTGGCCCGAGCCCGGGCGTCATACGAGATCAGCAGGACCGGCGTCACCCTCGCCCGGGCACCACTCTTGCCGCAGGTCACCGCCAGCGCCGGCCGGTCCATATCCACCACCTCGGTGGACTCCATCGACATGAACCCCAGCAGTCCGAATTTCGGCCGCCCGACACCGGACCGAGAGTCGACCGGCCAGAACTGGCGCGCGGGCCTCTCCCAGCAAGTGGTGAACCTGTCAAGCTGGTTCGGCTATCGGGGTGCCCAAGCCGACGCGAACCGGGCCGACTGGGATCTGCAGACCGCCTCGCAGGTGCTCATCACCCGAGTGGCACAAGCCTATCTGAACGTGCTGTCTCGGCAAGCGGAGCTGGAGTCGGCGATCGCAGCCGAAGAAGCCGTGCAGCGACAACTCGAACAGGTCCAGCAACGCTTCGACGTCGGACTGGAGGCCATCACCGGCGTCCTGGAATCCAAGGCCGCCTACGACAGCGCGGTCGTCACGCGCATCCGGGCGGAGAGTCAGCAGCGGGTATCCTTCGAAGCCCTGCGCACGCTCACCGGCTCCGCTTACGGCGAGATCGCCAACCTCAAGGAAGATCTCGCCATCGTCGATCCGCTACCGAACGACGAGGAAGAGTGGGTGCGCACCGCCATGGACACGAACTCCGCCATCCGTTCCGCCCAACTGGCCCTGGCGTCAGCAGAACACAACGTTAAGAGCAGCTTGTCGCAGTACCTGCCCACCGTGAGTGCCTCCGCCAGCTACGGGACCAACAGCGGCGAGTCGAGCATCAACGGATTCGTCCTGCCGAATCAAGGAACCGTGACGTCAGTCGGCTACGCCTTCAACTTCCAAATGCCCCTGTTCCAAGGAATGCGTACGCAAGCAAGCGTCAAACGCGCACGCCTGTCCCGGGATCTGGCCCGACACGCGCTGATCGAACAGGAACTGAACGTCGCCGAACAGGTCCGAACGCGATTCCGTCTGGTGGTGACCGATGTCGTCGCAGTCGCCGCCGGCGCCGAAGCCCTGAAGTCCGCCCAGGCGGCCCTCGAGGCCACACAGACCGGATACGAGGTGGGGACCCGGAACATCGTCGACGTGCTCCTGGCGCAACGGGCTGTGTTCCAAAGCGAATACCAGTACCACCTGTCGCGGCACAACTACGTGCTCGACATGCTCCGGCTGAAGGAGAGCGCTGGAACGTTGAGCGAGTCGGACATCCAGGAACTGAACAGCAACATCGATCCCGGCAATCCCGTGCAGAAGGCCCCGTAGCGCGTTGCCGGAGCGGCACAAAGTGCCGCCTTTGGCACGGCGTCCTTGGGCGGCGGGGGCTGGCGCCAGAAAGCGAGCCCGCCCCCTTTCGGGCGCGGGCGAGCCGTTTGGCGGGGTTGTCCCGCCCCGTGCGCGCCCTACGGGCACAATCAAGAATGCGGCCGCATTTTCGGTCGACCTTTGCCCTCGTCAAGCCAGCCGCAGAGGCGGTTGACAACGGCCCGGCGCGCGCCGCGATTGGCATCGACCACGCCCTTGGCCAGCTCGCCTTCCCTGGCGCGTCGCCTCGGATCCGCAAACAGTTCGCCGACAGTGCGGGCGATGTCGTATGCGTCCGCTATCGGGTAGAAGCAACCCGCCGCCGCAAACCGCGCGCAGATCTCCTCCACGTCGTGACGCGTCGGGCCCATGAGCACCGGCAGGCCGTGCACGGCCGCTTCGATGGGATTGTGACCGCCGGTGCCGTCGAGGCTGCCTCCGACAAAGGCGACTGCGGCGTACGGGTAGAGGTGCGCCAGGGTCCCCATGACATCGCCGACGAGCACGTCCACAGCTGTCGCGCGATCCGACAACAGGCCGGTCGAGAAGCCGCGCTGTGTCGCCAACTGCGCGACGCCGGTGGCTCGTTCGGGATGTCGGGGTACGAGAATGAGCCCGATGTTGGGGAATCGGTCGCGCAGTTGCCGGTGGGCGTCGAGCACGGTTTCCTCCTCGCCGGCGTGGGTGCTTCCGGCAATCCAGACCGGCGCATCGCCGAAACCCGGATCGGCCACGCCGAAACCGTCGGGAGGCATTTCGGCGTCGAACTTGACGCTGCCGGTGACCTCCACCGACTTGGCCCCAAGGGACCGAAACCGGGCCGCGGTGTCTTCGTACTGGCAGACGATCCCTTCGATAG
>JAPPKV010000181.1 GCA_028819775.1 Gammaproteobacteria bacterium
GCGGGTCGTCGACGTCGGTGAAGGTCCTCGCGATGTCCTGTTCGCCCGCCACGCGGTCCCGTTCGTGGTCGATCAGCGTCCGGGCGATGGCACTGTCCTGGGAATGCACGCCGAGTTGAAGATCCCGGGTGGCGACTTCGACGACGATGTTGTCGCGACTCATCTCGATGTCGGTGTCGTCGAACCGGACGATCACCTGGCCTTTCCTGACCTCCGAGTACTCGGGCACGATCCAGGCGATGTCGAAGCTCATGTTGAGCCCGTCGGGAACCCGTATGTCGACGGCCTCGGCGGCGACGAGTTCGCCTCTCGCGTGTACGACGAAGCGATGCTCCCGCGCCTCGATGGTCACCGTCGGTTGCCGGGCACTGTCCGTGCAGGCCACGCCGATGGCCAGCGAAGCGGCGAGAACCGGTATCGGCAGTCGACGCCGACGAGTGTTCACAGGCGCACCCTTTGCCCGGGTTCGAGCCCGTTGGCAACGACGAACAGATCGCCGCTGCGGTCGCCGAGCCCGATTGCTCGCCAGTCGCCGTTCGCCAGCACGACACCGGGAGAGCCGGCACGGTAGCTGACGGCGGTGGCCGGAATGGCGATCGCGTTCTCGACCACGGCGACCTCGACCGTGATCTGCACGGACCTACCGAGTCGAAGTCCCTTGGGCGCGTCTACCGGGAAGCTCACGGTGATGTCACGCACGTTGGCTTGGGACTGGCGCGATTGTCGGCGCACGGTATTCGCCACGCTGGCCACCCTCCCTTCGAGCTCCGATCCGCCTGCGGAGTCGACCGTCACGCGCACCCGTTGACCGACGGCCAAGCGCGCCGCCAAGTGTTCGGGAATCTCGGCTTGGACGGCCAGCTTGCGGTCGTTGGCGAGTTCGACGACCGCAAGCCCTGGGTGGGCCGGATTGCCGATGTCGAGCTTGTTGCCGAACTGGTCCGTGCCGATGATCACGAGACCGCTGCGCGGCGCAATGAGGGTCAGGGCCTCGAGTTCCTCCACGGCGGCGGCATGCATGATCTCCAATCGGCGCGTATTCACTTCGAGCTCGCGCCGCTTGGCCTCCCGAAGTCGGGCACTCAAGGGCTGCCGTTGCCGAACCCGTTTGAGCATTTCGTTGGCGAGGCGCTTCTGCTCGACGAGTCTGCGGTATTCGATGGCCGGGATCAGCTCGGCGGGTTGTTCGGCCTTGCGATTCGCTCGCGTCGCCTGGCTCTCGGCGGTTGCGAGCGCGACCTTCTCGTCGGCAATCTCCTGCGCTTGCTGTTCGGCCAACGAAGTCAACTCGCCGCGGCTGACCGCCAGATTACCGGCCAGTTCGCGTACGCGGTTGTCGAGCATGTTGGCGTCGAACTGAACCAGCACCTCGCCCTCGGCGACGGTCTTTCCTTCCTCGGCTATCCGGCTGATCGGCAATGCCCAGTTTCTGCTCGGCGGCGCGCCGAACTTGAGCACGTCCGTGGAGATGACGATGCCGCTGGCGGCGACCGTGACGGGCCGATCTTCAATGCGCAGTTCGATGGTGCGCTGGGCTTGGGCGCTTGTTGCCAGCCCCAGTGCCGCGACGATAAGCGCCCCATAGCCGGGCATGTTGCATGCCAGGAGCTGTTTCATTGTCTCACCGCCGCCATGACGGCCATGCCGGGTATCAGGTCGGTCGGCACGGCTTCGGTCGGCACCGCCAGGAGTTCGAAATAGCCGCCCTGACTCCACTCGTCGCGTGCCGTGGCCTGCTTGGATGTCCAATCCACCGTGGCGGCGATGGACACCGAGGGGATTGCATCGGCGGTCACCATGATCGCGGTTTTCACTGGCACCCTGAGGATGTCGGCCTCGTGGACCCAGAACCGGAAGCGTAGCGCGTTGCGGCTCGCCACCTCGGCGATCTTGACCGTGGGGGGCAGGGTTTCGCCGGCAAAGATCTTGGTGCCGGTGAATGGATTCTCGCCATGGATGAAGAGGCCCGCCCGGTCGGCATGTATTTCGGTTTCGGCGATGGCGTCGCGCAGCCGTTCGGTGTGCGCTTCGGCGCGGGCAATCGCCATTTCGGTCACCGGCTGCGCCTCGGCGTGCTGTTCCTTCTTGTCCGCAAGGGTTGCCCGGGCGCGGGCCAGCGCCTGCTCCGCCGTCGCCAGATCGAGTTGGTCCTGGTCGTGGTCCAACTGCCGGGTGGCGTGGGCCGGGACCTCGGCGTCGATTCGCGCAAGGCGTAACGCGGACTCGGCTTCGATGACGGCGGTTTGGGCATCGAGGATGGCCAGCATCGTCTCGGCAAGTCGGCGTTCGGCCTGCAGGCGGCGTTGTTCCAAGTCCGTCTGCGCGGCCTCCTCCTGGGCGATCAGTTCCCCGGGATCGAGTCGTACGACCAGGTCGCCGGGTGCGACCGTGCTGCCTTCGGGTGCCAGCCAGGCGACCTGGCGCTGCCACATGCCCGGCAGGCGCGGCATCTCGATGACCTGCGAGTCGGCGTCGTCGACAACGCCGGTGAGATAGGGCGGGGCGGCGCTGACCGCGTGGGCGACTAGCGCAGACGGCAAGCCTATTAGCCAGCACAAGGCGATCCTCCCTGCGGCGTTTGGGCGGGAGTCGTCAGTGCTGCAGAGCAACACGGTCCACCTGGCCGTCGCGCATGTGTATGACGCGTCGTGCATGGGCGGCGACTTCGTCTTCGTGGGTGACCATCACGATGGTCTGGCCTTCGCCGTTCAGTCCATCGAACAGCGCCATGATCTCCTGTCCGGTCTTCGAGTCCAAGTTGCCGGTGGGCTCGTCCGCCAGGAGCAGCGGCGGATTCGCCACGAGGGCACGGGCGATGGCAACGCGCTGGCGCTGGCCCCCGGACAACTGATTGGGCGTGTGGTGCGCGCGGTCGGCAAGTCCCAGACGCTGCATGAGCGCAGGTCCACGCCGCAAGCCCTCCTCCGCCCACCCGTCGGCATAGCGTATGGGAACGAGAACGTTCTCAAGCGCGGTCATGCGGGGTAGCAGGTGAAAGCTCTGGAAGACAAACCCGATGTGCTGATTGCGCAATGCCGACAACTGTTCGTCGTCCATGCTCGAAACGCTCTGGCCGAGCAGGTGGTATTCGCCCGAGTCCGGTCGGTCCAGGCACCCGAGGATGTTCATCAACGTGGTCTTGCCGCAGCCGGAGGGGCCCATGACGGCCACGTAGTCCCCTTCGTCGACGTCGAGGTCGATCTGATCCAGCGCATGCACCTCGGATTCGCCAACGCGAAACGTCCGGGTGAGCTTGGATGTGGCGATTACGCGGCGGGTCATGGCGTGACCGGCAAGAATACCGACTTCGTCCGGCCGGTGCCGAAATTGGCGCATGGTGTGAGGCGACTACAACGCGCGCTGCTGGATGTGTCGCTAGTCTCTCCGGTCGAGGCGGCGCTCACCCTCCGGACGATGTCGGGGGCCGCGCCGACCGTGACGATCCCTGTCTGGGCGCATCGATTCCAGGAACCGGCGCCGCTCCTCGGGCGTGAGCCGATCGAGGATCGCGACGAATGCCTCGTGGCTGCCGGCCTGGTTGGCGGCGAAGTGTTCGCGGAACCGGGCCAAGGCGGCGGCGACTGCCTCGGGGTCGAATGGCTCCTCGGCCAGAGCATCTGCGATGTGGCGTTGCGAAGCGCGCAGGTCTCGCATCGACGCGCCGATCTTGCGACGGAGTTCGCCATCCGATATGGCCGGCGCACCTGTTCGCGTCAGCTCCTCGCGCCGAGCTTCAGGAAGCGATCGGATCAGGCGGGAGAGACCCGCAGTAGGGTCCACGCGACGGCCCCAGTCAGGCGAGCCGGTCGCAAAGCCGATGCCGAGCCCGAGCATCCCGATATTGAGGGCGACGGAAATTGCCAGGGCGATGACAAGCCATCTCGATCTCATGGTTGTAGAGCCGTGTCGTTGCCCGGCAGTTCGTAGCGGGCAAGTTCGTCGGGATCGAACAGCGCCAGAAGCACGTCGTACTCGGCGTCCCCCAGAGCTTCGCCCCCTTGCGCGACGTTGAGTCCGACGCCGAAGCCGACCGCGAGAGGCACCAGCGCAAGAGCCACCGGTCGCCAGGTCCTGACCGTCAGCCATTCGAACCAGGCTTCGCGCTCGGGCAGATTGGCCAATACGCGCGTGTGCAATCCCAGCGGTGCCGCAATTACCGGCAGTGCCTCGTCAAGGGCGGATTCGAGGTCGCGGGCCTCGACAAGCAGGCCGCGAGCGCGGGCCGAACGTTCCACCAGGTCTTTCGCCTCTGCCGCGAGGATGTCCGGCCAGCGCTTGAGATCCGCACCGTGTCGGTCCAGCATTTGTTCGAAGGTCTCGTTGTCCATGGTTCGGTCCATTGTCTGCGGGAGATGCTATCGCGCCGCGGCCCGGTTAGCGGTATTCCCGCAGTTTGAGGCGCAGGGTACGCCGGGCCCGGGCCAGCAACGACTCCAGGGCGTCGACGCTGACCGCGAGCACAGCCGCCGCATCGCGGTTCGTCATGCCGTCGCGGTGGCAAAGCACGAGTGCCGTGCGTTGCCGTTCCGGAAGGTCCGTGATGGCTCGATCTAGGGCCTGGCGCAGTCGCGACGCGGTGGGCGCGTCTTCGGGATCGACGCCGTCCGCCGCGGCAAGGTTGACATCGATCCCATGCGTCTCGCGGTGCCGACGATGCGCATCGATGCACAGGTTGCGTGCGATGCGGTGCAGCCAGGTGGTGAATCTGATCTTGCCTCCGGCAGGCCGATGGGGCCGCCAGGTGGCGGCACTGTTCCAGACCCGTAGGAATGTCTCCTGCGCCAGGTCCGCCGCGTCTTCCTCGTTCCTCGTCATGCGGTAGTTGAAGGCGTGGATGCCGTCGAGGTGGCGTGACACCAGGACCGCGAAGGCATCGCGGTCCCGGTGCTGGACTCGGCCCATCAACTCCTCGTCGGTGGCTTCGTCCAACGCGAGGTCGACTCAACGATCCCTCAAGATTCGCATTTCAGCCTGCGTGACCAAGCCGTCTCCGTCCGTGTCCAAGGGGGCAAGACGCTCGGCGAGGCTTGGAAACTCGCCGGGCGTGAGGACGCCGTCGTCGTCTGCGTCGAGGCGGTTGAACATCTCGCTTTGCCGGGTCGCCTTCAACGTTGCCGGCATGTCGCCGTACTCGTCCGCTGAGAGCTGTCCGTCGCTGTCGGTGTCGGCGGTGGCGAAATCCCGGTTTCGGGCCTCTTGCCGACGGGCTTCGACCTCGGCCCGGCGTTGATCCATGCGCTCCCGCATCGCTTCACGGTCGGGAGCACGCCCCGACGCACCCGGCCCGCGTCGCCGGCCGTCGCGATTGCGCGCCTGTGGCGCTCGAACGCCGGCGAAGACCTTGCGCGGATCGACATCGGCGAATTCCTCCTCGGTGACTAGGCCGTCGCCATCGGCATCCGCAGCGGCGAACCGCTTTTCCTCGGTTGCCTTGAGCTCGCTCAAGTCGATGGGTTTGGCCCGTTCCTTCGGGGCGGCGAAGACGTTGGCGACCAGGGCGGCCGATGTTACGCAGGCCGCTACGGTGATCGAGAGCGGGAAGTCTTTGAGTTGCATCGAGTGATTCTCCAAATGAATGCAAACCGTTTTACGGCCCGCCGGCGGATTTCCGTCGCTCAATCATCGCCGATGTCGACGACGACCCCTCGTTCGGTGACGTAGGCGGTCACCAGTTGGGACGGGGTCACGTCGAAGGCCGGATTGCGAACCTTGACCCCCGCCACTGCGGGCATGCCTTCGGTGACCTCGGCGCCGGGCCGTTCCTCGATGGCCACGTCGGTGCCTGTGGGCGTCGCCGGATCGAACGTCGAGGACGGGCAGGCGACGTAGAACGGGACGCCGTGGTAGTGAGCCACGATCGCCAGTGCCCGGGTGCCGATCTTGTTCACGGTGTCGCCGTTGGCGGTGACGCGGTCGGCACCGACGATGACTAGATCCACGGCGCCGTCCGCCATCAGGTGGGCCGCAGCGCTGTCGCAGATCAGCGTGTGGTCGATGCCGGCTTGGGAAAGCTCCCAGGACGTCAGCCGCGAGCCTTGGAGCACGGGCCGGGTCTCGTCCACGTAGACATGGAACGGCACGCCGGCGTCGTGGGCGACGTACATGGGTGCTGTGGCCGTGCCCAGGTGCGAGACGGCGAGCGCCCCGGCGTTGCAGTGCGTCAGCAGGTTGCTGCCGGGCTTGATCAAGGTGGCGCCGTGTCGACCAATGGCCTCGCACATCGTGCGGTCTTCGTTGTGGATGGCCCGGGCTTCGCCGACGAGGTCCTGGCCTTGCTTGGCAGCGTTGTGCATGCGGTCGACGGCCCAGGTCAGGTTGACGGCCGTGGGTCTCGCCTGTCGAAGCTCGCCCGCCGCCGTTTCGAGGTCGTCGCCGTCGCGCCATGCCATGGCCATCGCGTAGGCGGCCGCGACGCCGATCGCCGGCGCGCCGCGGACCTGGAGGCTGCGAATGGCACCTGCCACGGCGTGAGCGTCTGGCTGTTCTTCGTAGAACACTTCGTCGGGAAGACGCCTCTGATCGAGTAGCCAGAAGCGGCCGTCCCGCCATCGAATCGGCGCGGGAAGGGTCACGACTCCCTTGCCGGATTGTCGTCTGTCGTCGACGATGGGTGACTCTCGCCACGCGTGTGCTCTTCGAAGAAGGCGAGCATTCGCTGGAATAGACCCACGCGCGCGGCATCGCCGAGGAACCCATGTCCCTGCTGGCGATCGAACAGCCATTCGGGCTCGTTGCCGGAACGGATGAGCGCCTTGCGCAGCCGGGTGGCGTGTTCGGGCGGCGCGCGTTCGTCGAGGCCGCCGTGGACGAGCATGACCTTGGCGCGGATCCGCGCCGCCTGGTGCAGGGGCGAGGTGGCGATCAGATCGTTCTCGTCGGCACGCAGGATGCGGCGGATGAACTTCTCGCCGGCCAACGTCCTCGAAATATCGCCTTGCTTCTGCATGAGGGTCAGATCGTAGATTCCGTACATGCCGAGGGCGCATCGGTACAACCCCGATTCCCGGATGGCACCCATCATTGCGGAATATGCCCCGTAGCTGGCGCCGAAGATGCAGATTCGGTTCGGATCGGCGATGTCGTTCTGGACGGCCCATCGCGTCGCGTCGGTCACATCGTCCTGCATGCGCCGGCCCCACTCGCCGAATCCGGCTCGCTCGTAGTCGACTCCGTAGCCCCCGGAGCCGCGGAAGTTGACTTGGAGGACGTGGAACCCTCGGCTGGCGAGCAACTGCACGGTGTCGTCGTAGCCCCAGTAGTCCCGCATGCCGTGGGGTCCACCGTGCACGTAGACGACCATGGGGCCGGGTTTCTCGGCATCGGGCGAGCTCGTTACGTAGCCGTAGATCGTCGTCGTGTCGCGAACCTTGAGTTCGATGGGTGCCATCCGACTCAAGCTCTCTGGCTTCAGTTGGGGTTTGCGGCTCTTCAGAAGCTCGACCTTCCTCGTTTCGGTATTCACGAGGAAGTAGTCGCCGGGCCGCCGGTCTCCCGTCACGAGGGCGATGGCGAGGCGGCGGTCGCGCGTGGCGCTGACTAGCTGCACCGTGTCGCTCTCGAACATCTTCGTGAGGCTCGCGTGCTGCCCGGCGAGGGGATGGGAGGGATCGGTGTAGGTGATCTGGGGGTAGTGGTGATCGAAGCGTACGCCGTAGACGTCCCGGGCGGCGGGATCGACGAGCAGCGTCGTCACGTCGACGGTTGGATGGCGGATGATCAGTTGATGCTGGCCAGTGGTGGCATCGTAAATCCCCAGTCCTTCCGTCGGTCCACCGCGGCTGTCCAGGGTGTAGTAGCTGTTCGGCCGCGGCCCGAAGCGCACCGGCAGCCATGCCTCGTCCTCGAGTCCGAAGCTGGCCACGAGAATCCAGCGCTTGCGGGGCGCGGGGCGGGTGTGGATCTGCCGGCGGTTGTCGTTCGACTGGCCGACGGTGATCAGGATGTTGCCGTCGGCATCGGGCACGAAGGTTCCGGAAGGCGCCGCGGAGCGCGCGACCTGGCGGGGATGACGGGTTCGGATGTCCAAACGATAGGCTAGGCCGAAGCGGTTCTCGGGCATGTGCACGAGGATGTGGTCGGGCTGATCGGGCAGGATGTCGATCATGCTGCCGCCCCCGGCGGGCTGCACGAAGCCTGTTTCTGCATGCACGGTGGCCAACGCGCCGGTGGGGACCTTGTAGTCGGTGCCCATGACCCGCCAGGCTTGCTGAAAGAGGGCGACCTCGTCGGTCAGCCATACGACTTGGGTGGCTTCCCGCTTGTCGCCAAGCGCCACGTTCACCTTCATCTCCCGCTCGGGGAGGGTGACGATCTGGAACTCGGCGTTTTCGCCCTGGCGGATGGAGGCCGTCAGGTAGCGTCCCGTGGGCGAGATCGTGATGCCCTCGACATCGGGAAGCGCGGCAAACGCGGCAACCGGAGGCGGTTCGGCACCCGCGGCAGGCAAGGAGCCGAGGGCCGCCATGGCGAGTGCAACGGCTCGTCGAGGTTTGAGCATCCGTTTCCGACTCCGACAACAGGCGACGGCAATGCGGCAGGAACGATCTCGATCGCTGCCATTGTAGAAGAAGCCGACCGGCTGCGAAGCGAACTGCGTGCCGGGCCGGCTCAACGTGGCCGCCTCCGGTGGGTCGCGGCCTTGGCAATGGCGCCGCGGTCTAGCCTGAGGCGCGGCTTGGCTCGGGGCCGGGGAGCAGATGCGTACAGATTCTGCTGGAATCCGCCCCAGGCCTCTCGGAACTCGTTCAACGTTGCGCGGTTGCCCATGTAGACGCGAACGAGCTGCGGAAACGCCAGTGGGAAGACGGTGAGCGCGAGTCTCGCCACGGTGAGAAGGGCAGGATCGACATCGGCTCGCAGTTCGCCCTTTTCCTGGGCCGTGCGAACCGCTTCGATCTGACCCGCCGCCAATTGCCGGCGCTCGGCGAAACTCACGATGTCGCCGCCGCCCCGGTCGAGCGCCTCGTGCATCCACAGGCGGACCAGGTCTTCGGTGGCCGATCCCGTGGTCAGCTGATCGGCAAGGGCAGCCTCGAAGACAGCCTGTTTGCCGCCGAAGTGGTGGTAGATCATGCGCTTGTTCGCGCCCGCGCGTGACGCGATGCGATCGACGCGGGCACCGGCAAAGCCATTCGCGGCGAACTCGGCGACGGCGGCGGCAAGGATCTTCGCGCGCGTTCGATCGGGGTTCCTCGGCATCCCTCCGACCCGTTGTGTAACCAAATAGTTACTTCATCGGGAGATTAAAGTAACTAAATAGTTACTTCAACCGTCCTCGAACATGCCCGAATAACGCCGTTCCAGATCCAAGAGGTAGCGCTTTGCGGCCAGTCCGCCACCGAATCCGGTCAGATCTCCGTCGTGGCCGATTACCCGGTGGCAGGGGATGACGATCGGCAGGGGGTTTCGGCCGTTAGCGGCGCCCACCGCCCGCACCGCCTTGGGTCGACCGATGTCGCGTGCCACCTCGCCGTAGCTGCGTGTCTCCCCGTAGGGGATGCGGCGCAGGGCGTCGAGCACATCGGCCTGGAAACCGCTCGCGCCCGGTTCGACGGCCAAGTCGAAGTCGTGCCGTTGGCCGTCGAAGTACTCGCCGAGTTGCCGTGCAACATCCATGAACGGCTCGTTGTTGCGTTCCCAGTCCTGTTCGGCGCTGCGCGCCTTGCTCCCCGAGGGGAAGCCGACGACCTTCAAGGTGGATTCGGACCCGGCGAGCATCAGTTGCCCGATGGGACTGGAGACAAACGTGTAGTACATGGTGAAGCCTTGGTTGATGTGTGGCCGTTACCCGACAGTCTACGCCGCCTGTGAGCACCATAGGTGCATCACGGCGTAGGCCCGCCACGGGCGGCAGGGCTCTGCCCAGTTCCTGGCCGCAGCGCCCTTCAAGCCCAGAGCCTTGACCACGCCCCAGTCCGAATCAGGAAACGCGTCGGGATCCCGACCGACGCGCATCGCCGCGTATTCCGCCGTCCAGGGCCCGAGGCCCGGAATCTGCAGGAAACCGGCGCGGAGCGATTCAGCGTCCTCTAGCCAGCCCACGCCCTCGTCGACGACCCTTCGCGCTACAGCCGAGATCGCCCGACCACGCATCCCGGGCAGGCCAATGGCGGCGACTTCGGCGTTCGCGAGCGATGGCGCGTCAGGGAACCCGCCGGCGCCAAAGCGTTCGCAGAGCACACCCGCCAATCGGGTTGCGCGAGCCACGCTTACCTGCTGGCCCAGTACGGCGCGCACGGCGCCTTCGAACGGATCCCAGACGCCGGGAACGCGTATGCCCGGCTCGGCATGCACGAGCGGTGCGAGCATCGGGACTTTGGCCAGGTGACGGTCGATATCCCTTGGCTTGGCATCCACGTCGAACAGCCGGCGCAACCGGGCGGTGATTTCGGCGGCATGCACCGCGGCTTCGGGGGGGATTCGGACCTGTAGCCCCCGTTCGATCATCTCCGCTTCGATCCACACGTCTCCCTCGATCCGGCGTCGGTAGCGCTTCTCCGTCACGGCCTCGATGCCGGGAACGATCCGGCCTTCGAGGAACGAGAACAGGATCGATGCGTTGAACGGCTCGCGGACCGGCACCGATGTGACCAGTTCCTGGGAGTTGCGGGTGGAGGGCGGCACGCGTTCACTATAATGCCGGGCGCAGTCCGTTTGCCCAGGTCGGGTTGGAGGAATGGACGAACAAGAGACGCCGTCCGCAACCGACAAATACGCCGTACACACAACCAAGCTGTGCCGTGTCTTCGGAAGCCTCCGAGCGGTAGAGGAGCTTGATCTGCGGGTCGAACGCGGGACGCTGTACGGTTTCCTGGGGCGGAACGGCGCGGGCAAGTCCACCACCATCAAGATGCTGACCGGCATCCTCGCCCCGAGTAGCGGTTCGATCAGCCTGCTCGGCGTGAATCCGTCCAACGAAGCCCAAGCGGCAGAGGTCCGGCGCCGAATCGGTGTCGTGCCGGAAGATCTCGCCCTGTTCGAACTGTTGACGGGGCGCGAATACCTCGACTTCGTGGGGACGATCTACCTGCTCGAGGAAGCGGCGGCGAGAGAACGGGTGGACGAACTGTTCGAGGTCCTGAACGTCGGCGCAGACGAGAACCAACTCGTCCTCGAATACTCCCATGGCATGCGCAAGAAACTAGCGCTCGCCGCGGCGCTTATCGGCGATCCGACCCTGCTCTTCCTCGACGAGCCGTTCGAGGGTGTCGATGCCGTCTCGTCACGCGTGATGCGCGACATCCTGGTGCGCTTCGTGGACCGTGGCGGGACGGTCTTCATCACCTCCCATGTGCTCGATGTCATCGAACGCCTGTGCACCCACGTCGGCATCATCGACCATGGGCG
>JAPPKV010000119.1 GCA_028819775.1 Gammaproteobacteria bacterium
CCCGTCCCGGCGCGCCCTACGGGCGCGATCGAGAATGCTGCCGCATTCTCGTGCCGTTCAATCCGAGTCTGTCGTTGCGGGCGGCGGGGCGCCCTTCGGGCGCGATAGCCCCGCCCCTACGAGGCCGGTACGCGGCCGCGCCGGAGACAGGTGGTGAACCTTCGACCAAGGTACAATCCTTGGGATGCAGAGCGTCGATCAGCAAGTACTGGGCCAGGCGCGGGATTGGCTCCGCGCCGGGCAAACCTGCTGGCTCGCCACCGTCGTGGCAACCTACGGTTCGTCGCCCCGGCCCGTCGGGTCGCTGCTGACATGCAATCCCGCCGGCCACATCGAGGGTTCGTTGTCCGGCGGCTGCGTTGAGGACGATCTGCTCAAGAAGCTGACGGCCGGCGAGCTTGCCCAGGGCCGCCCGCAGTTCTGCCGCTACGGCGAAACCGAAGAGGAAGCCGAACAACTGGGGTTGCCCTGTGGCGGCCACTTGGACATCGTCGTCGAGCCGCATTCGCCGACGCCGTCGACCCAGGCTCACTTCGACCGCCTCGTCGGGCGCCTGGCAAATCGGGCCTGCGTGGAGCGTAGGATCCTGTTGAAGTCCGGGACGTTTGACTGCCGCGACGTCGCCGACCACGCCGAGCTTCGCTACGACCACGACAATGGCGTGCTCGTTCAGACCTACGGCCCCCAGGACCGGCTGTTCGTGATCGGCACGAACATGGTCTCGGCGTACGTTGCCGAGATTGCCATCGCTCTCGGCTACGACGTCCTGGTGTGCGACCCCCGCCCCGAACGGCTTGCGAGTTTCAATGTTGCGGGAGCACGGAAGGTCGGCGACATGCCCGATGACGCCGTCCGCCGCTATGCGAGCGACAGCCACTCGGCGATCGTCGCACTTACCCACGACCCGCGAATCGACGACATGGGCTTGATGGAGGCGTTGAAGACCGACGCCTTCTACGTCGGCGCCATGGGCTCGGCGCGCACTTCCTCCAACCGGCGGGAGCGGCTCACGCAACTCGATCTCAAGGATACGGAAATCCGCCGCCTGCACGCACCGATCGGCCTGCCGATCGGCAGCAAGACCCCTCCGGAGATCGCCATCGCCGTGCTCGCCGAGATTACCGCGGTGCGCAAGCAGTGCGCCGCCGACGCCCGCGCCGCCATCGAGAGCATCGCCGCAGGCGGGTGATTGCCGCAATCGTACTCGCCGCCGGCAGCGCCCGGCGGTTCGGAAGCGACAAGCGTCTCCATCCGGTCAACGGCGTCCCAATGTTGACGCGTACGCTCAGCCGCTACCGGGCCGTGTTCGACGTGGTGGCTGCCGTGATCCGCCCCGGCGAGACGCAAATCGCCGAACTCGTGCATGGCTCGGGCTGCCAGGTCGTCGAAGCGCCGGACGCCGATCTTGGCCAATCCCGATCCCTTGCCGCAGGGGTCGCTGCGATGACCGCAAGTCGCGACTCGCGTCCGGCAAAACCCGACACATCGCCTTCGTCCGGTTTCGACGGCCTGGTCATCGGGCTCGCTGACATGCCATTCGTCGCCGAGGACACCCTTCGTCGCCTTGTCGAGGCAATGACCGAACACCCCGATGCCATCGTCCGCCCGCGTTGCGGCGGTCGGGCCGGCAACCCTGTTGGGTTTCCAAGGAGTCTGTTTCCGCCTCTACTGCGGTTACGGGGAGATGCCGGTGCACGACAACTCGTGGCCAGCGCGGACGTGGTCTACGTGGACGTGGACGACGACGGCGTCCTCGTCGACGTCGACCGGCCGGGAGAGGACGTCCCCCAGGAGTACCGTTAGCGGCGTCCCCCCAGTCGGGTTGCCCAATCGAGCTTGCTGCGGCAGGACTCGTAGAAGCTGTGCCCGATCGGAAACGCGAGGCGAAGCGGATCCCCGTGCTTGACGATCCGCACCTCGTCGTTCGGGCCGAGAGCGAAGTCCACCTGGGAGTCGCAGCTCACCTTGGGCGTCGCCGCCGCGTCGCCAATCCGTACACAGATCGTCGAGTCGCCGTTCACCACCAACGGCCGCGACGTCAGCGTATGGGGGAACATGGGGACAATCTCCACGGCGTCGAGGCGGGGATGCAGGATCGGGCCACCCGCAGACAGGGCATAGGCAGTCGAGCCCGTCGGCGTCGAGATGATCAACCCGTCGGAGCGCTGTTCGTAGATGAACTCGTCGTCGATGAATAGCTGGAAGTCCATCATCCGCGACATGCTGCCCGCGTGCACCACGACGTCGTTCAGCGCGACCCCGATGCCGACGGCGTCGCCCGGGTGGGGGGGGGGGTGGTTGGTGTGGCGAACGCTCGCCTCGAGCAGGAAGCGCTCCTCGACGCGATACGCGCCGGCCATCACCTGCGCCACTTTCTCGGGAATCTGGTCCGGCGCGATGTCTGCCAGGAAGCCCAATCCGCCCCGGTTGACGCCCAGCACGGGCACACCCGCGTGGGCGACGTCCCGGGCGACGCCCAGTATGCTGCCGTCGCCCCCCACGACTACGACGAGGTCGACCCCGCATCCGACGGTTTCACGGGGGATACCGTCGGACCGGGACAGCATCGCGGCCGTTCGTTCCTCGAAGACGAGTTCGACGCCAGCCGTCGCCAACGCGGTCACCACGATGCCGAGCGAGTCGACCACATGGGAACTGCCGGTTCGACCCACGATGGCCACGCGCCGGAAAGCCGTCATCTGCCCGGTCCCTAGTAACGGTCCACCGAGTATACGCGGCGCCGCACACACCGGTGCCGGGTGTGCCAACCAAGTGTCCCGCCCGCTTGAAAAGTCGGACCCGCCCGGTCACGCTGTCGTACCCGCCGCCGCGATCAAAGCCGACAGCGGCCCAACACCGCACAACGGAGTCACGCAGCCATGCGCGAGTCTATTGAACAACGGCGCGATGCCCTGCTCGACCGCTACCGCGCAACACAAGTGCTCGATGTTGACGCCATTTGGGAGGTCGTGCGCGGCGAGGCCGCGTCGAAGGCCGACGAGGAGCCTATTCTCGGCAGCTACTTCCATGCCACGATCCTCAATCACACCAACTTTCGGTCGGCCCTGTCGTTCCGCCTGGCAAGCAAGCTGGACAACCCCATGCTGCCGACCATGCTGATCCGCGACGTGATCGACGAAGCCATGGGCGACGACGACGAAATCCAGAAGAGTGCGCTCACCGACATGCTCGCCACCTACGACCGCGACCCGGCTTGCGAGGATCTGTCGACGCCCTTCCTCTTCCTCAAGGGCTTTCACGCCTTGCAGGCACACCGCATCGCGTACTGGCTCTGGCATCGGGGTCGCCACACCCTGGCCCTGTTCTTCCAAAGCCAGATCAGCGTCGGTCTCGACGTCGATATCCACCCCGCGGCGCGGATGGGCCGCGGCATCCTGGTCGACCACGCCACCGGAATCGTCATCGGCGAAACCGCAGTCGTCGAGGACGATGTGTCGATCCTGCATGCGGTCACCTTGGGCGGCACCGGCAAGGAGACCGGCGACCGACATCCCAAGGTCCGCTATGGTGTGCTGCTCGGCGCCGGCTGCAAGGTCATCGGCAACATCGAGATCGGCGAGGGGGCGAAGGTCGGGGCGGGAAGCGTGGTACTCGAAGACGTTCCGCCCCATGTCACGGTGGCCGGCGTCCCCGCCCAAGTGGTCGGGCCCACGAAGGACGAGAGCCCGGCCCTCGGCATGGACCACTCGCTCCGGTAACGTTCTTGAGCGGTTCCCATGCTGACAGTTGAGCAGAGTTTCGTAGGGGCGGGGCTTGTCCCCGCGCGCGCCGAGCACGTGTGCCCCGCGACCCCGACGTCCTTTGTCCCTCCCCCTCCGGGGGGGGGGCGGGGCCCCCCCCCCGCGCCGCACGCAAGGCGGTTCGAACGGCACGGGACGGGACAACGCCGCCAGCCCCGTCCCCTACGGGCGCCCTTGATGCCTAACTCGGGCCACAAATTGACAAGTATCGTCGTCTGGCAGTTCGTCGACGGCAAGCCGGGCCACGAAAAACAATCCGCTGGACTGCTCCAAGGTCTCGAAGCACTGCACCCCATCGAGGTGTACGACATCGACGTCCGCTTCAGAGCGATGTTGTGGCGTCAACTCCGCCGCCGCCTTTTCGGGGAAACACCGGACTATTCTTTACCGGATTTGTTGATTGGGGTCGGCCACGGAACCCATCTGCCGCTCTTGATCGCTCGCCTCGTCTGCGGGGGCCGGAGCGTGGTGTTGATGAAACCGACCCTCCCCTTGCGCTTGTTCAGCCTCCTGTTCGTGCCCCAGCACGACCGGGTACGTCGGCGAGCCAACGTCGTCGAAACTCGCGGTGTCATCTGTCCGTCGGTGACTGCGACCAAGGACCCCGACTCGGGCCTCATACTGCTTGGCGGCACAAGCGCGCATTTCGAATGGTCGAACCCGGACATCGGCAAGCAGGTCGACGCCATCGTCCGGGCATCGCCCGACGTTCGCTGGCAGGTCTGCGACTCGCGCCGCACCCCGGAAGGACTCCGCCATTGCCTTCCCGACGCACCCAAGGTGACGTTCCGACACTGGCAATCGACATCCCCGGACTTCCTCGAGAATGCCCTGCCCCGCACCGAGTACGTCTGGGTCAGCGCGGACAGCGCCTCGATGCTCTACGAGTCGCTAGCGGCGCAGGCGCGAGTCGGCGTCATCGCACTGCGCACCAAGCGCCGCCGAGGCAACAAGCACGCTGCCAGCCTCGAAGCGCTCATCGCGGACGGCCACGTGATGTCCAGCAAGGACGGCTACCGGCTCTCGGATGGGCCCCGACAGTCGCCCCTTCCGCCGGAGAACCACCGCTGCGCGAAAATTGTGCTCGACCGCCTGATTGGCCGGTACGAACCACACGAACACGTTTGCTAGAATCCCGACATCGGAGACGGCCACCCTACTGATGCGCAAATACCCGATCGCGATTCTCGTAGCCGCACTGCCATGCGTTGCCGCTGGGCAGGACGCCCCGAATAGCGAGCCGGTCGCCGAAGAGGCGATCAAGGAAACCCGGATCGTGTCCGCCCCGCCTGACTCGATCGAGGAGGTCATCGTCCGGGGCACGCCGTCGGAGAGCGGGCGGGTCGTCATGCTCCCGGATGCGCTGGAAATCTACGATGCGAGGCGCCGGGGCACGGACCTGTACCGGCGCGGCGACTACGAGGCGGCATTTCCCCACCTACTTGTCGCGGCGAGGCGGGGCTTCAAGTTCGCGCAAGCACGCGTGGGCTTCCTGTATCAGCAGGGGCTCGGTACCGATATCGACGGTTGGGAAGCCATGGCCTGGCTCGGCGTTGCATCCCGCGGTACGACGATGCCGGAGATCCGCAACTACTTCAATAACCTATGGGAGAAGGTGCCGGAAGGCTACCGGCCCCAGCTGTTGGACAAGATCGACATCTACGAGGAGCGCTACGGTACTCGCATCAACCGCGTCTCCTGCGACCGCGGCCGCAAGGCGGGCACCTACATGCCGACGTTGACCTGCCGGTTCATCGACGATCACCTCTACCAGACGACAAACCAGGATCTCCAAGAGCTCAGCACCATCGAGATTCCCACCGTCGGCAGCTAAGCAAGACCGTCGCCGTGGATCGTGGCCGAGCCTGGTCGGCGATCATCGCAATCCCGATCATCGCGTGCCCCGCAACGAGCGAGGTCCGCTTCGTCGAGGTCGCATCGGATGCCGGCATCGACTTCGTCCACGACAGCGGCTTGGAAGGCGAGTTGTGGACCGTCGAGATCACCGGCGCGGGGGTCGGAATTCTCGACTTCGACGGCGACGGCCGCATGGACCTGTGGTTGATACAGGGCGGACCCCTCACCGACCGCGACAGGCGTGCGTTGCCGGGCGATCGTCTCTACCGCAACACAAGTACTGGCGACGAGTTGCGATTCGAAGACGTGACCCGAGCCGCCGGCGTGCGTGCGACCGGCTACGGCATGGGCATCGCCACCGGGGACATCGACAACGACGGGGACACGGATGTTTTTCTCGCCAACTTCGGCGCCAACCAGCTGTACCTCAACGCCGGCGACGGACGCTTCCAGGACATCACGGCAACCGCAGGTATTGCCGGGGGCGACTGGTCGATCGCGGCGACATTCGCCGACATCGATGCCGACGGCTTGCTCGACCTCTACGTCGCCAACTACCTGGTGTTCGACATCGAGAACCACGAGCCGTGCCGGGCGTATTCGTCGCGGCGAAGCTATTGCACGCCCAGCAACTACCCGCGGGCGACCGACAGGCTCTATCGGAACCTTGGCGGCGGTAGGTTCGAAGACATCAGCCGAAGCGCCGGCGTGGACTCCCGGCTCGGCGCGGGCATGGGGGTCGTCGCCGGGCACTTCAACGCCGATGACCGGATCGACTTCTACGTCGCCAACGACGCCGACGAGAACTTCCTTTGGCTCAACCGTGGCGAGGGCCGGTTCGAAGACGACGCGCCGATGGCCGGGGCCGCCGTCAACGGCAACGGCGTGGCGGAGGCCAGCATGGGCATCGCCGTGGCCGATTTCGACGACGACGGCGACGAGGATCTGTTCATGACCCACGACGTCAAGGAGTCCAACACCCTGTTCGTCAACGACGGCAGCGGCTGGTTCGAGGATCGCTCCAACATCCTCGGCGTCGCAGCCGGGAGCATGGCCTTCACCGGGTTCGGCACGGGCTGGATCGACGTCGACAACGACGGCGATCTGGACCTGTTCGCTGCCAACGGCTCCGTGCAGATCGTGGAATCCCAGCGCAACGCCGGTGTGGTGCCACCGCTCAAGCAATTCAACCAGCTTTGGTTGCGTGGCGAGGAACGCTACCGCCTCGCGGATGGAGGACCGGCTTTTACCGCTGATGGTGTCAGTCGGGGCGCGGCATTCGGCGACTTGGAGGACGACGGCGACATCGACATCGTGGTCTCCAACAACCATGGCCCGGTGAGGCTGTACCGCAACGACAGCGGCGGCGACGACACCGTGCATTGGCTGGGCTTCGACCTCAAGCGCGGCGGGTCGCCCGCGATCGGCGCCCGGATAGCCCTGGAGGGCGTGAGTCCGGCGAACCGAAGTGTGCGCACTGGCGGCAGCTACGCATCCGCACAGGATCCGCGCATCCTGTTCGGCCTGGGCGACGATGCCACGCCCCGTCACGTTAACGTTCGCTGGCCGAATGGAGAGAGCCAACGCTACGGTCCTTTCCAGGCGGATCGCTACCACGTGCTTCGCCAAGGCGAACCCGACCGATGAACGGGCGATGGATCGCATGCGGGATGACCGCCACCATCATGTTGGCCGGCCCCACCCACGCTCAAGGCACATCCGAAACCGCAACGCCCTCAACCGAGGAAGACTGGACGGATCTCCTCAACGAGACGCTGCGCGAGGCGCGCGAGGAGGTGGAGCGGGACGTTGTGCAACTCGAAGACGCCCTGGCGCGGGCCGAAGCGTGGGGACGCCTCGGCATGCTCTACCACGCGCAGTCGCTGCTCGACGAGGCCGAGGAGGCATACCGGGAGGCGCTACGCCACGCTCCCTCCGTGCCTTGGCACTACCTTCTCGCCGTGGTGCTTGGCGAGCGCGGCGAGATCGGTCCCGCCATCGCGCAATACCAAAGAGCCATCGCGCTCGCGGAAGACGGACACGGTCCGTCATCCTACCGGCTGGGTGTCGCGCACCTGGTCAGGGGCGACCACGCCGCGGCTGCCGAAGCTCTCGACGCCGCAAGGGCCGCGATGCCGGAATCGGCCGCCGTTATCGCAGCCCAGGCGGACGTCGCGATGGCCGCCCGGGAATGGCTCACGGCGAGGATCCTGCTCGAGCGCGCCTTGGCGGTCGAGCCGAACGCCGGTCAAGTGGCCTACAAACTCGGCCAGGTGCACCGCCGTCTCGGCAATCTCGACCAGGCTCGCCGATGGCTCGAACGACGCAGCGAGGTCGCACCGGCGATCGAGGATCCCCTGCTCCTGGAAGTCGCGAGCTTGAGCATGAGCCCGAAGTTCTTCATGAAAGCCGGGGAACGCGCTTGGCGCAGGGGCGACCGGGAGGACGCGCTGGCGGCGTGGCGCAACGCGGTCGCCCTGGCACCCGAAGACGTCGACGCCGGTCTCGTGCTCTCGCACGCGTTGGGCGAGATCGGCGAGCGCGATGCAGCCCTGGCGGAAACCAGGCGGGTACTCGAACTTGATCGGCAATCGGCGCGGGGCTGGTACCTCCTCGCCTATCTGCAGCGGGGCTCGGACGACCCGACCGAGGCGCTCGAAGCGATCGACCAGTCGCTGGCACTGGATGGCGATACGACCGCCCGAGCGCTTCGTGCTGCGCTACGAATGCGCGCCAAGCGTTTCGGCGAGGCGGCCGAAGACTACGCGGCACTCGTCGACTCGCTCCCGGAGGATGCCTACGTGCATTACTGGATGGGAATGGCCAGGCTGGCTGCCGGCGACTGTCCGGCCGCACGCCCGGCGCTGGCCAAGGCAGTGCGGCTTCAACCGACTTGGGGCCAAGCGCACATCGCCTTGACCCGCGCCGACGCGTCCTGCGGCGATGGCGATGCGCGACGTTCGGCTCGCCAACGTGCCCGGGAACTGCTGGCTGCCAATGACAACATCGGGACTCGCGTCACCCTCGCGATTGCGGAACTCGGCCTCGGGAATGCGAGCGCCGCCCGGGCTGCGATCGCGGACCTGGGCATGGATGCCGACACAACATGGCTGAACGACGCTTTCGAGCGCAACGTCGTGCCGGCCGTGTCGTTTCGGCCCGGCTCGGATTGGTGGCTTCCCGCGGAAGTCCGGCGTTAGGAGTCCGACACAGCGCGCCGCCACAAGGGCGGCCCCTACGAGCGGCTCCTTCGGCTGCGCGTTGCCTTATTCCGGCGCTAGATTCGACTGGATGAATCCGGCGAGCGCCTTGAAACCCTGTCGCTTCTCCTCGTCGGTGAGCCAGTTGTCCGTCCGTTCGTTGTCGAGGATCACGAACTCGTGTGGCAGGTCGCCGGCACGCAATTCCCGGACCAGGTCCATGACCTGTTCCTGGATATTGTTGCGGTATTGCTGGCCTTCGAGGAGCATCACCGGCATACGCAGTTCGCGTGCCCGCCAGCGGGGTGAGATCTCTTTGAACCGGTCTTCGCTGGCCGTCGGACCGACGGTCGTAGCCTCCCAACGCTCCCTGGACCCCCGTGGTTGCAGGAACTTCCAGATGGCCACCATGTCGTACATCCCCGCAATGCCCGCCGCACAGCGGTACAGGCGGCGGTGGTCGAGGGCGGACTGCATCGCCGCGTACGCGCCCCACCGTCTTCCCACGATGCAGATCCGGTTCGGATCGGCAATGCCCTGACGACTCAGGAAGCGGACGCCCTCCGCGATGTCGTCCAGGATGTAACCGCCCCATTCGCCGAACCCCGCCTTGGTGTAGTCCGTACCGAAGCCCGTCTTACCCCGGTGGTTCACGTTCAGTACCCCGATGCCGAGGCTTGCGAAGAACTGCGCTTCGGCATCCCAATCCCAGGTCGCGGCCATCCCCCCGGTCAGGCCGTCGTGGACCCAAACGATGAACGGCAGTTTCTGTCCCGCGCCCTTCGGCAGTGTGACGTAGGCGGGAATGCGGGTGTCGTCGGGTCCCGGGAACTCGAGCGGATGGCGCTCGCCGAGCTTGTAGTTGGCGACGGCTTCGTTCCGGTCGAAGAGCTTGCTGAGCTTGTTGCCGTCGGTGTCGAACAGGTAGTACGTCCCCGGATTGGCGTCCCCGGACACGGTCGCGATGGCTTTAGAGTTGTCCCTGGCGAACGTCAAGCTGACGTTCATGTTCTTGAACTGGCCCCGCAGGTGGTTGTGGATCTGTGCGGCCAGGTGCTGCGGGTTCGGATAGTGCCACTGCGGGAAGTGATCGTCGTAGCGGACCGCGTAGAGCTCGTTCTTGCCGTCCAGATAATAGGTGTGGACGTCGGTACGAGCCGGACGGAACGCGTTGGTGATCTCGCCGGTGTTGAGGTCGATATAGCTGAGCGTGCCGATGTCGCCCGTGATGGTTTCGAGCAGGTAGACCGTATCCTCGTCCGGCCCCTTGCCGACGATGGACACGCCGGCATCGTCGAATGGACCTTCGTACGCCGTCTTCCACTCGCCGTCGCCGGTGGCGCGGTAGATGAGGAACGACTGGGGGTTGAACGTCCTACCGCGGAGTTCCGGCTTCCCGTAGGCGAGTAGCACGTTGCCGTCGTCGTCCGTGTAGACGTCCACGACTATTCCGTCGATGCGTTCCAGAGACTTGTAGGACTCCCGCAGCATGTCGTACTGGAAGACTTCCGAGCTCGTCTCCCCCTTGATGATCGCCCGGGCGTCGAACGAGCCGGGGAACATGTGCTGACGCAGGCGAACCGGGTAGCCGCCGAAACGGCCGCGCAGTTCGCCATCTTCGCGGCCAACGCCTAGCTCCTGTCGCGAAAACAGTTGATCCGCCCTGTTGGTCGTGATGTCGAACCGGTGGTAGCGACCGATGTTCGGGAACTCCTGCCAATAGGGATCTCCCATCCGCGATCGCAGGATCAGCGTCTTGTTGTCGATCCAGCCATGATCGAAGACGTTGACGTCCTCCTTGAACAGGAACGACGCCACGATGTCGCCGTTGTCGACGCGGATCACGTCCACGGTCTCGACGCCGTCCTCTTTCATTCGCTGCAACGCGAAATGCTCGCCGTCCGGCGCGAGAACCGGGCTCTCGTTGGGTGCCTGTCCGAAGAACGCGGCGACGTGCGCGTCGTCCACCTGCCCGAGCGCCGCACCGCAAACCAGACTCGAAATGCCGCCCACGATGGCGGCGAGTGTCGTACGCCTCATGATTCCCCTCCTCTCAATGCAATCGGGCTGCCTTCGAGGCTCGCACCTGAGCATAGCGCCCTAGCATTGCGGTGCAAATGCTAGGGTACGTAGGCGGCGGTGTCGGTCGGTGTCGCCGCTACGGGTGTACGACAAATCGTTGGTGAGTGGGCGCTAACGTCGTCATGCGGCGATC
>JAPPKV010000093.1 GCA_028819775.1 Gammaproteobacteria bacterium
CTGGTTTTGCCGACTGTGCCGACTATGTCCGGCAGACCCATGGCCCGGATTTCCTTGGTGCCATCAACGCATCGTCAGCGACTTGCCCCACTGATCTGACGCTACTCTCGAGCAGCCTTTACCAGTCGGAGGGCGAGACCGTCGCAGTGTTCTTCAGCGTCGACCATCGGTTGTCCGAACGCTGGCGGCTTGCGGGCGGGCTACGGTGGACGGAAGACGAAAAGCTGCTCTTGACCCAACGGGCGGACATCATTGGAGATTTCATTGGCGGCGGCGTGCCGGTGGCATTCACGTTCGAGACGCCTCTTGCCGACCCACATAGCTGGGATGCGCTGATTGGTCATGTCAGTGCGTCGTACTCGCCATCGGAAAGCGTCCTGGCCTACGGGCGCGTATCGACCGGCTATCGGGCCGGGGGATTTCAGGGCATCGACGCGAGGGCGCTCGGGGACTACATCGAGGAGGAGGAGCTCGTCAACTACGAGCTTGGCCTGAAGGGGCTCTTCCTTGAGAATCGGCTGCTATTGACGACCGGCGTGTTTCTCAACGACTACGACGGCTTTCAGCTCAACGGGTTCCAGCGAGCGCCCCCAGGCAGGGAGGCTCTGGGACCCATTCCAGGCTGGCCGTTCCTCGAATACACGGCGAACATCGACGGTACGAGGGTCTGGGGATTCGAGGCTGAAGCCACCTTGTTGGCAGGAGAGGCTTGGCGCTTGTCCGGCCACTACACCTATCTGGATTCCGAAATAGGAGATCACGAGTTCATCGTCTTCGGAGACCCGGAAGTTGCCAGCGAGAGAGTGATTGTCGTGGTCCCCGGGTTCGGGGAGTTCCCTGTCGACGTGCCGGAGCCGACAGCGCTTGGCGGCAAGCAGCTACCGCAGCAGCCGAACCACAAGGCTGCGCTGGTCGTGGAATACGAGGCGCCGATTGGCAATGCGGGGTCGTTGCATCTCTATACGTCGTTGAGCTACACCGGTGAGCGTTTTCCCAACGTCGCAAATGTCAAGCGACAAACGCTGGATCCCTACATGCGTTGGGATGCGCGCGCAAGCTGGCGACCGCAAGATGCGCGTTGGGAATGTGATGCTTTCGTGCAGAATCTGACGGATGAGATTGGCCTCCGGGAATTCAACCCTGCGATTAGGGTAAACCCGGCGATGGGACGCCTGACGGAACCCAGGCGGGTCGGGTTGTCAATCCGCTACCGACTCTGACGGCAAGGACATTGCGTCGACAGGCCGCGCTGGCGTGGGCGCTGTTGCTCTCGATCTCTGCGGCGACGTGCGACGTTGTCGAGGGCAGTAGCGAATACGCCCAAGCCATCACGTTTTTCGGTGTCGATGCCAAGTATCAGCCCGGCTTCGAGCACTTCGACTTCGTCAACCCGCACGCGCCAAAGGGCGGGGTGCTCATTCTGCCGACCCCTGCGGGGTTCGACACGCTGGCCCCGCTCTGGGGAATACAGACGCCGCCAATGGGTCTGGAGTGGACCTACGACACGCTGGTGACGCCGCGGTATGGCGAGATGGGGACGTTCTACGGTCGGCTTGCCGAGGGTATTCGCATAGCAGCGGACCGACGTAGCCTCACCATGCGAATCCATCCGCATGCCCGCTGGCACGACGGTACGCCGATTGTCGCGGATGACGTTCGCTTCACCGTCAACGCGTACTCGGATAGCGCGCTGGGTCAGCTCCTGGGCTGGATTGATGCGGTCGAGGTCCGGGGTGAAATGGAAATCGCGTTCAGACTACGGGAGGATCTCAAACTCAGGAACATCCTCGTGCTGAGCTGGCTGCCGATCATGCCAGCGCATTACTGGCGTGACCGCGATGTGGGCGAGCCGACGATGGCGCCGCCCCTGGGAAGTGGTCCCTATCGGATAGTAGCGGCGGACGGCGGCCGTTTCGTTCACTACGCACGCGTTGCTGACTATTGGGGGCGGGATCTTCCGGTGAACCGCGGGTTCCACAATTTCGACGAGATCCGGGTCGATGTCTACCGCGACGCGACCGTCGCGCGCGAAGCGTTCCGCAAGGGACTCTTTGATGTATGGATTGAACCCGACACAAGACACTGGGCAACTGGGTACGACTTTCCGGCAAGGGATCGCGGCGAGATCGGGATGAAGGAATTTCTGCCGGGCGACGCGGATCAGGCAGGGATCAACCGGGCGGTCGTATTCAACCAGCGACTGCCGCGCTTCAGAGACCAGCAGGTGCGTCGGGCGTTGTCGCTGGCGATGGACTTCGATTGGCTGAGTCGCGTCTTGCTCTTTGGTCTCCATGAGCGCGCCGAGAGCTACTTTGCGGGCATCCCGGGTATGCAGGCGCGCGGCAACCCGCAGGGCGCCGAACTTGCGCTGCTCGAGACCTTTCGCGAGCAACTGCCGGTGGAAGTGTTTAGTCGAGACCTTCCACTCGCCAACGGCGGGGAACTGCGCGACCGACTGGTAAAGGCGCGGTCGCTACTGCGGCAAGCCGGCTGGGTGGTCCGCGATGGCAAACTGGTGGACGACCGTGGTGAGCAATTCCGACTGCAGTTCCTTACGGCCTCCCTGGAAGATCAGCGAGTCTTGTTGCCCTATCTCGCCAGCCTCGAGACCCTCGGGATATCCTGTGACCTTCGCGTCGTCGACGCGGCGCCATATGCCAATCTTCGAAGAGACTACGACTACGATGCCCTGCTAATCGACATCGATTTCCCGGTCCCGCCCGCGGCATTCCTTCGCGGTTCGTTCCACTCGACAGCACCGGCCCCCGGCAATCCCGCCGGCATTGACGATCCCATCGTCGATGCACTGATCGGCCTGGCAGAGGCTTCGCGAACGTTGCCTGAGATGTCGGCCGCCGTGCGTGCCCTAGACCGCGTACTTCTGCAGGGCTCCCACATGGTTCTACTTGATGCGAACGAGCCCGTTCGTCTGGTTTACTGGAACAGGTTCGGGTTGCCCGACTGGCAGGCGATGGTGCTCTTTCCGAGCGCGTGGTGGTATGAGCCGTAGCCCTTGTGCCATTCCGCAATTACCGTGTGCCCGGATCACCGTATATGAGGCCCCGAAGTTCAGGCCAGGAAAGGCTGGCGAGGGGATCGGTGGCTGCGGCGTTGCCAACCCGGCAATCGGGGAGCCGGTACGGCGATCTCTGCCCAGCGGTTGGGAGAACGAAGCGCAACCCATCCTCCACGAAGGCTCGCAAGGGTCGCCCCGTTTCCTTGGCGTGACGCTTGGCACGCACAAGCAATTCGTCATCGATGTCGACTGTGGTCTTCATGCACCGTTACTCCATCCATGCTTAGGGTAATGCAATTTCCATGCATGACTGGAGTTGGCCCCCGCCGCCGTGTCACCCATCTGCGGCGCGGGGAGTTGCTTGCCCTAGAAAGCCCAGAAGACTAGACTAAGTGAACTAGGTTCGATTGAGATAGAGAATTGCGTACCGTCAACATGCACGAGGCCAAGACGCACCTTTCGCGCCTGGTCAGGGATGCCGCGGCGGGGGAGCCGTTCGTCATCGCGCGCGCGGGCAAGCCGCTCGTCAAGGTGATTGCGGTGGATGCACCGGATGCGGGCCGTTCAAGCCGGTTGGGTTTTCTCGCCGGTCGGATCGCCGTGCCCGATGACTTCGACCGCATGGGCGAGTCCGAAATCGAGGGCATGTTCGCTGGCGAGCCGTGAAGCTCCTACTCGACACCCATCTCTTGCTGTGGGCGGCCGGTATGCCGGAGCGGCTGCCCGCCCGGGCGCGCACCATGATCGAGCGTTTCGACGCGGAGCCGATGGTCAGTGCAGCATCCCTGTGGGAAGTGGCGATCAAAGCCGGCCTCGGGCGCGAAGACTTTCAGGTGGATGCGGCATTGCTGCGCCGGGGATTGCTCGAGCACGGCTACGCCGAGTTGCCCATTAGCGGCGCCCACGCGACCGCGCTAGCCCGCCTTCCCCCCATCCACAAGGATCCGTTCGACCGCATCCTCGTCGCCCAGGCACAAGTCGAGGGGATCACCCTCCTGACCACGGACGCCGTCGTTGCCCGGTATCCGGGACCCATCGTGGGACTATAGGCACCGTCGAGGCGCACCTTAACGCCGCCAAGACGCTGCCGACCATCTCGATAGCGAGTCCGTCAATGCCCTTGGGCGTCGCCCTTTCCCTCGGCGGTCGAGGCGCGCTCTTGGGTCTGCGGTTGGGATCGCGTCGGATCGTTCCGCTCGTTCTGACCCTGGCGTAGTTGGCGTAGTCCGGTGAGTTCTTTCCCTACGAGTTGGCCCTTCAGTGCCAAACGCATGAACCGGACAAGCACAGCGGGTTGGGCCACCAATGCTGGATAGGACGCATCGGCGATGTCGCGCCCTGCGCGTTCGTGGATATGCTGGTGCTCGGCGTCGTAGCGAAGCATGGCTAGTTCGTCGTCGAGCAGGTGGGCGAAGGCGGCGCGTGTGGCAACAGGGTCTTCAACATGGGCCACTACCACGTCGTATATGTCGCGGGAGAGGTAGTCCTGCGAGTGGAGCATCCTAGACCGGAGCTTCTTCAGAATGGCGTCGGCGGAAGGTTCGACCGCGACGCGATGACCTTGGGCCACGACGTACTCGTGGGGTGGTCCGGTGATGTTGTAGGGAACAGACTGGTACAGGGATACAGGGGTATCTGCTGTATCCCATGAAGCGCCAGTCGGGCGAACGACGGTCAAGGATATGTCGCCACGATCTGCGAGTGTTTTCAGTGCGTGGAGCAACGCGGGTAGCGGCGATTGGGGGCGTAGCAATAGGCGCTCGTCGAAGAACAAGTCGATGTCCGTGCTATGCCTGTGGTGCCATTTGGCGGCGAGACCCGTCCCTCCGCCGAGCCATACGGCGCCAAGGTCTATGTGTGGACTGAGATGGTGCAATGTGCGTCCCAGCACGTCCGATAGACCGAGCGGGAGGGCGAGCGCGGTGGTCCTCGGAGCAGGTTCTGAGGGCGTCATCAACCCATCCAACCCGAATCCCAAGTGCGATGGTGGTCGAGGGTGCTTTCGTACCGCGGAACGTGGCAGTTCATCCACTCGCAGAGCAGAGGTTGGGTGATGCGAGCGGCGATCATGGTACGAGCCAGCTCGTACCTGGTTATTCCACCATAGACTTGGAACATGCGGGCATCGAAGGGATCGAACGACTGGAGCAACTCTCTGAAATAACCCCGCTCGACGTCATCGAAATCCCCCTTGCGGATGGTGTCCCGGATTTGAAAGGGATCCGGTTTGTGGAGATGACCAGCCATTCGGGGGGCGGTGAGGCCGCGTATTTTGGCAGGCACCAGCGGCTCTCGCTGGTGGAGCGCCGGGATGTCGAAGTTGGCGAGCGCCAACACCTTTCGAGGTAGTCGCCAGGAGTAGTAGTCGGGCACCATGATCGAGGGCCACTGTTCCCGACCACAAAGTAATGCGGGCTGTGGAACAGCGCAACTCGAATCAGGGAATCAGGATGTCGATTTGCCATTGCGAGCCGGCTTTCTGCGCATCGATTCGGGCGTCCGATTCTCGAACCGTTGGCTCTTCGATGGCGTTGGTGGTCGCCGTGCCGGAGGCGGGCTGGCCTGCTGGATGCGACGCACGAAGGCGGACAACGGGATGGTGACCAGGAGCGCGGATCACCGTAGATGAGGTCACGCAATTCAGGCCAAGAAAGGCTGGCGAGGGGATCGGTCCCTGCGGCATCGCCAGCCCGGCAATCGGCGAGCCGGTAGGGTTGCCTCTCGCCAGCGGACGCGAGAGCCAGCCGCAACCCCTCTTCCACCAAGGCGCGTAAGGATCGCCCCGTCGCCTTGGCGTGACGCTTGGCACGCGCTAACAGTTCATCGTGGATGTCGATTGTGGTCTTCATGGCATCGTTACTACCCCTACGCCATAGGTGTGGTAACAATACCCATCTGTGGGCTGGTTGGCCCGACCTCAGCGTCACCCCCATCAGGTGCTGGGTGTTTCGTGTATTGAAGGCCGCTATTCATCTAGAACGTGAATATCGCGCTTTCCAAAGCAATCGTCTATCATCGTGAGCGATTCGCGCCAAGCATGAGCTATGTACCCAAGTTCAGCACAACAAGGCTTGTCGCTCGCCAACGAGTTGGTGGCACAAGGGAATTCTACTTTCACTTTCGCGGACATCGAGCGTCGTCTCGGCAAGTCGAAGACAGCAACGGCCAACCTCCTCAAACGCATGGAGAAAGCGGGGCTGATTGATCGCGTGCGACACGGACACTATGCGGTACGCCAGTTGGGTGTGCTCGGCACGCCGGCGGTCGCCGAGGACGTCGCGCTTTCCGTCGGGGCAGCGTTCAAGGGGCTGCCACACCGCATTGCTTGGCGAAGTGCGCTATATGAACACGACCTCCTTGTCCACCCGACACGCGCGATCCAGGTTGCTGCCGCACGACGGGTGCGGACAAAGACGCTTTCCGGGCGCAGGCTGGAGGCGGTAGTCGAACCGCTCAAGTGCATCGATGTCGGCCGGATCCCGATCCGCGATTCCTACATCTCGGACCTGCATCGTGCCGTCCTGGATGCTGCCAACCGTCCGCGACTCGTCGGGGGAGCAGAGGTCTTGGCGGAAGCACTAGTCACCGCCGCTCCTAGTCTGGAGTCCGACATCCTCATCGACTACGCCAGTCGCTTGGGGTACGCGGCGGCGCTCCGCCGGCTCGGTTCGCTCGCTGACACCTTGTCACTGCACCCGCTGGCCGGCGGACTTGAGCCGATCAGACGGATTACCGCGGATCTGGACCTCGAACCGGGTTCGAACGAATCCGTGGCCTTGCGGGACAAGCGATGGCGCGTGCGCTGGCCACGAACCGTGGATGAACTCCGGGCCGTCGTCGGCCAATGAGCAATCGAGCATTAATCACAAGACGGGCTGCGGAGGACGGCGTACCCGCGCCGGCCGTGGAGCGCGACTACGTACTCGCCCATATCGTTGCCGCCCTTGGGAACTTGGGTGACGACCACGGACTGGTCTTCAAAGGCGGTACGGCGCTTCGGTTGTGCTATTTCGACGACTATCGGTATTCGGCCGACTTGGACTTCTCGGTGGTCAAGGGCGACCTCGCCGGGGCCTACGGGACCATTCAGGCAGCATTTTCTGCGGTGACTGGCGCGGTTGAGTCGCTGACGTTGACCCAGGGGGAGCCGCGTCGCATCGGCTACCGGGGACCGCTGGGCCGGCAGCGGTATCTGAAGCTTGATATCGCGGTCGATGAACTCGTCCTAGGCGCGGATTCCGTCGGCCTGCTACCGCGTTGGCCAGATCTGCCGAAAACTGACGGTCTTAGGGTGTATTCGCTTGCGGAGATTGCAGGGGAGAAACTGCGCTGCATCATGCAACGGATGCAATGCAGGGACCTCTATGACCTTTGGCTGCTGTTCGAGAACGCGGACGTCGATCCGCTCGATGCATCCGGGATTTTTCGACCCAAGGCGGAACACCGTAACCTTGACCCTGCAGGTTTCGAAACCAACTACCGGGCGCGTCTTGAACAATACCGGCGCCGTTGGACCAACGAGCTTGAAGTCCACATCGCCGGCGAGGTGCCGCACTTTGGGCACGTCGAACGCGCCGTTTCTCGGCGCCTGCGCGGCGTTGATCTGATATAGGTGTCGTTCTCCGAGGGCGTCGCTACACGGTCCCGACGTCGCCTCCCTGGAGTTCGACGAAGCGACGATATGCACCATCGGGAACGGCCATCATGCCGTTGTGGGTGCCCACTTCACGAATGGCCCCGTCCTCCAGGAACACGATCCGGTCCGCTTGGCGGATGGTGGACAGACGGTGCGCGATGACGATCACCAATCGCCCCTCGGCGGCCTGGCGCAGGGCGTTGACGAGCGCGTTCTCCGTCTGCGGATCGAGCGCCGCCGTGGGTTCGTCGAGGATCAGGATGCGGGTGTCGCGCACGAGACCCCGGGCAATGCAAAGACGCTGCTTCTGTCCCACGCTCAAGGTGTCGCCGGATTGGCCGAGGCGGGTGTCGACACCCTCGGGCAGTCGCTCGATGAACTCGGTGGCGCTCGCAGCGTCGCACGCGCGGCGGATGTCGGCCTCGGTCGCGCGGATTGCTCATGCTCTCCTCGATCGCGTTGGTGGTCGCCGTGCCGGCGGCGCGGCTGGCCTGCTGGATGCGGCGCACAACGCCGTCAGGTAGAGCATGATCTCCATCGGCGCCATGCCGCGCAGGAAGTCCACTACGGGCTGGAAGTACGGCGGAAACGGCACCTCGGCGTCGTTGAAGGGCCTCTTGAGAATCACCTGGTCGATCAGGATCTTGCCCGGGATCAGGGCGATCAGGGAGAATGCGACCTTCGCCGCGAAGAGTCCCTTGACCCGCGCCAGGTAGGCGAGCGAGCGGCCGACGATGCGGAACGCCTCGCCGTTCGTGATCTTCGGATTGATGTCGACCCGGTCATCGAAGCGTTCGCGCGACCGGGATTCGATTGGCGTATCCAGGGCCGTGTCGCTCATACCGCTGTCCCCTGGGTCTCTTGCGTGACGAAGCGACGGTAGTCGCCGTCCTTCTTCGCCATTAGTTCGTCGTGGGTGCCGACCTCGGCTGATCATCCGGCTGTCCTGGAACACCCGGTAGATCGTGTCCCCGGTGCGGGCATGGCTTTGGTAGCGGAGCGACAGGTGCTCCGCGTTTTCGATCATCTTCACCCTGAGGTGCTGGTTGATGGCCTGGGCGATCCACGTCTCCCAATAGACGACGCCCAGGCTGTCCGCCAGCATCCGGATGAGGAGGGTGAACGCGACGCCGTAGCGGATGAGGCGGATGAGGATCGTGGTGCGCTGATCCGGGGTCAGGACGGTCGAGTCCACGTGGCTCGGATCGAGGAGCAGGACGAGGCGTTGCAGCGGCGCGATGGGCTGGCCGTTCAGCACGGCGTTTGGTGAAGAGATCGACGCCGGTGATCGTCATGTAGCCGGCGATCAGGCCGATCACCATGGCGAGCGTAAACCAGCCGACGACGTGCCAGGCGACGGGCTTCAGGTGGGGCCAGGTGCGCAGGAAAAGCCAGGCGATTTCCTTGACCGACAGCGGCGGCGGCGGGACGAGTTCCCGCGCATCGAGATCGGCATCCCGAGCGGCGCTGCCGTACTGGTCGGTGTCAGTCAATCGTCGTCTCCCGGGCTAGCAGCCTGTCGGACTTTTCGGCGTTAGCCGAAAGGTCGGGCTGGGTGCTAGGGCCGCTTGGGCTGGCGCAAAAGGCTGTGCCGCCACGCAACGGCTTTTGTGGCGCTAGCACGGTGGCGAGGGGGCAGCTAGAGCGGCGCCGTTGCCGGCGTGGTCTCGATCCGGGCTTTCCCGGATGCCTTGAGCTCGCCGGACACTTCGGACGCCTCGAGCGTGACCAGCGCGTTGTCCGTGGCGTTGACATCGTTTTCGATACGGCTCCGTAACAGCCGTATGCGTGCGTCGCCCTGGGCAATCACCTGCGGGACCAACCTAGAGTCCTCGAACACGAGCGTCGTTTGGCCCTTGGCGCGAACCGTGCCACCGCTGCCGTCGAGGGTGGACCGTCGCACGGTGATCGAACCGGTACCGTCGAATCCCCAGGCCTCGCCGATGGTGCTGTCTTCGATGACGAGGTTGTGGCCGAGCACAGTGTAGAAGTTCCACGCCTCGACCTCGCAGTCCTCGAAGTCGATCACCCGGTCGCCGGGTGCGAAACGGTCGTCCGGCGGCAGGGCGTTGGTGTGCATGTCGCGGATGGTGGTCGTGCCGGGTCCGCCGAAGACCGACGCCACCGCACGGAGCTTGGCGCCCTTGATCGTGGCTTCCACGCCGGGGGCGGTGATGATGCCCCACATCACCCCGACGCCGTCGGTGACCGAGACATCGAACCCCCTAGGCGAGAACGCCTGCACCGACGCGCCGGCTGGAAACGCCAGCGTGCCCCCTTTCGGGAAACCCTCCGCGAGTACGAGCCAGAGCAGGAAATAGCTCGCCCGGTCGGCGCGGAAGGGACTGTCCGGGGGGACGATGAACTCGCCGATGCCCAACGTCTGCTCGAGCGAGATCGCGCCGCCTTCGCGACCCGTGACCGTCAACAACCCTCCGCCGCCCAGGGTGACCCGGTCGAGTTCGAACCGCGCCGTGCTGCCGACCACTTCGATCTCGACGTGATAGGGAAGATCGACCTTCACGTCGCGGGCCTCGAAGCGACCGCCGGCCAGATGCCAGCGCCATTGGTGGGTGAATTCCGTCGGGATGTTCAGTTCGGCATCGGTAATCTCGAGCGTGCCCCGGATCTTGAGGTCCCCGGCGAGGGTCACCCTGCCAGGCCCCAAGCGAAGCCGCGCCCCCTCTTCCACGACGAGGCCGTCGCTGATGGCGATGTCGCCCGGGATGGCGGTGTCGTCCGCGACGACGATCAGTCCGCGGGCAGTGTGCTTTTGCTCGTTGAACACGGGCCGTTCGTCGGAAGGGTGCATTTCTTGGGCGACCTCGGCGGCGGCTTCGGGTGGTTGCTGGGAGATGGCCGGCATCACGACGAGAGCGAGCGCGACCGCGGCGGCGTGCGTCGTTCGGATCATCGACGAACGGCAGACGGCGAACGGGAATCTGTCATGCGTTTCCTCCAGTCAGTTTCAGCCGCTCAGCGGGTTGTGGCCGCGCGAACCCTGAGCAGCGCGGGGGCCGTTCAGCCGGGCCGGTGCCAGGCGAACCGGGCGAAGAGCGCCATAACGATCCCGCCGACGATGAGAACGACTGCGGCGTAGCTGGCAAGGTCGCCGGGTGGGTTGAAGATCCGGGACAGCCAGAAGGCGTAGGCGGCCGCGTAGACGCCGAGGTAGACCGCCGCCAGAA
>JAPPKV010000008.1 GCA_028819775.1 Gammaproteobacteria bacterium
GCACTTAGGAGGATTTCTTTCTACACGCCACCTCTCTATCGCTTATTTGGGGTTACGATATTGTGTGCGTTTGGAGGCACGACGGGCCGAACATCATCAGCAGGATAGATCGTGAAATAGATCGACGATGCGAGCTCTCTGTTTTGGTCATCTTTGGACCACTAAGCGCTGATCGTCGCCACGATCTATCGGTGCGGGCGCGAAGTCGCAAGCTCAACACCATCATTATAGATGAGACCTTAATCGCATACTTGATGCAGTTCGACGGCGATCGTTTTTCTACCCTCCTAAGCTGTACGTTGCCGTACACGACGGTCAATCCCTACACTCCGTTTCAAGCCGGAAGCGTTCCTCCGGAGATGTTTTTCGGGCGTCAGGATGTGGTAAGTGCCATTCAGCAAGTGAATGAAGGCAGTTGCATTATATATGGCGGACGCCAACTTGGAAAATCGGCCTTGTTGAGACAGGTACAAAGGGAATTTCATCGGCCCGAAAGAGAGTGTTTCGCATGGGTGGAAGATATCAAGGCGATAGGCGATCCCCTGACTGGGGAGAAACCGGACATCGTGTGGGCGCGATTGCGCGACGGTTTCAAAGCCATTGGGCTTCTCCGAGACCATGTCCGGGCTAACGAACCACGCAACATTATCACTCACATCGAGAGTGCGATGGATTCGGAGCCAGGGCGTCGAGTAATCGTGCTGTTCGATGAGGCCGATCATTTCCTCGACGCAGATGCGGTCGACGCATTCCCCGTTGTAGAAGGGCTACGACGCCTGATCCAGACGACGAAGCTCAGGTTTAAGGTGGTCTTCGCAGGATTGCATCATGTGCAGCGGTTCAAGAATATTCCTAATCAACCGCTGGCACACTTTGGCGAAAACCATCTGGTTGGACCGCTAGAACCAGAAGCGGCTCGACGGTTAGTAGTCGACCCGATGGAGACGCTCGGCTATCGGTATAGCGATGAGTCAGCCGTGTTGAAGGTCTTATCGTACACAAACTACCATCCGGGCCTGATCCAGTATTTCTGCCGCGAGTTGCTAAGTCGGCTACACGACCGAGCGCGCGATGAACGGCCGCCGTACACGATAAGCAGCGCCGATGTAGAAGGAGTCTACAGGCTCGAACGTACGCGCGAGATCATCCGGGAGCGACTCGATTGGACTCTCGCCCTAGATCGTCGCTATCAGTGCTTGGCATGGAGTATGATAGATGAGCAGAGGGGAGTACGCGATAGCTTTTCTCGGTCATTCAGTATCTCAGATCTTCTTCAGCTAGCAAAGCAGAACTGGCCACTTGGCTTTGAAGGGATTGAAACTGAGAGAGTGTCGGGGTTGCTTGGTGAGATGGTCGGACTTGGAATCTTGGTGAGGAGTGCTGACAATAGGTTTCTGTTGCGGAGTCCGAACCTCGTAAGGTTGATGGGCAATGAGGATGACATCGAGCTGCGTTTGGCAGAGCTTGCGGAGGTGCCAAAGCCGGCGCGCTCGCAGCCAGAGAGCCAACACTACTTGTTGCAGCCCGACGGTGAGAGTTCGTTGTTCAGCCCGCTAACGTTGATCCAAGAGGGGCAGTTGGAGAGCGGTCAGCGATCCGGAGTGACACTCGTTTTCGGCTCGGACGCTCTCGGCTTGGAAGTCCTCTCGCAAGCGCTCAGGAGGCTATGCGGAGATCAGGGGCGGGCTATTCCGATGGATCTGTCGATCCAGCCCGACCGTATGGTAGCGTGGTTAGAGAAGTACGCGGTGAGGAGAAAAAGGACCGAGTTGACGTACGGGTGGCTAAACGGCGGTGCCGACCAGATGGCACAGTGTGTGGAAAGCGTGCTAGACATGTGTAGAGTCTTCAATCGGAAAAGGAGACGTCCGCTACAGGTCGTTTTCGTGATGAACGTCGACGCCGCACTCACATGGATGAAAATGGAAGAGCGTACACGGAAGAGGCTCGAGGACAGGTCGGACCTATTGTGTCTACATCGTTGGGATGAGGTTGGTATACATCAGCGATTAAGTTCGGCCGAGAAGCTGGATATTCCCGAAGTGTGTGAAGCAGTCTTGCACGCTACGGGCGGTTGGCCGGCGGTTCTCGACGAGCTTCTACTGCGCTGTGGGGCAGATCTGGATTCGCGACCACACGCCGATACATTGGTGGAGGATATATGCAAACCGCAGTCGCCGTTCGGTGAGAGATTGATGACCGACTGTGGTGTAGGTCCGCGAGACGGTTCGGTAGGTCGCGTGTTGCGTGCAATAGCAGAGTACGATGGAGTCGGCGAAGATGACGTTGGATCGTTACCTTCGCTGATAGACCGGAAGCTCTCTGATGATGATTGTCGTGCAGCGTTGAGCTATCTGGAGCGCATCGGATGTGTCGAACGGAGCGGAGGCCGGTTTCGGGCTGAGGCGATTCTATCGCGTGTCGTGGTGTCCAATTGATTGCCGAATTGAACACTTGGTTGACTAGAATGCCAAGCTTCCAGTATTGGTTGTCTGAAGTTCTCGATCATATACGCGACGGGCGCAGTGTTGTCATAGTGGTACCCGAAGGTGTAAACACGGATGTAGTGCGAGAAGCGTTGTGGAGCAAACAAGGACACCTCTATTTTGAGGGGATATTTCTGGGCGAGCAGGAGAGGGGTTGGCCGGTTGATACTGTGGTGGATGCACTGTCATTGGAGATTGACCGGCCTAATCTGGATCGCTTGGTGGCGCTATCGGGTTTGCCAGACGTGCTGTTTCTGGATGATTTTGATGAACTAAGCGAGGCCGACCGCATACGGTGGTTGCAATTCATCATTAGGTGGGCCGAAGCTTGTCAAGGGCAGTTTTCTAGCGGGACTACTTCCACTCGAGTTCCTACGCTGTGTCTGGTGACGCACGCGTCAAGTGTGCCTGTCGAGGTGTCGCTGTCGAATTTGACGAACGTGCTTTTGGCCGTTCAGGTGTGGTGGGGAGTGCCGACGGTGTTGGAGATGCGACTAATTGCGCGATTATTGTGTGAGGATGGGAACTCGGCTAAGCAGCGTTGGCAGGAGTGTCTGATACCGTCGATAGCTGGAAATGATCTAGGGCTAGCTGAGTACATGTTGATGCATGAATTTCGAAGCCTGGACGAGTTAGTCCTGGGTCTGCAAGCTTTTACGGCCAACAGGGGTTGGAGAGAAGCTGAGTTGGACAATGCTTGTCTATGTGGGTCGTCGAGGGATGAGACGCCCATCATGAGTGGCCGCCTGTGGACCTATTCGTTCTTCGGAGCATGGGCGCGGGGCATGGTTTATTGGACCCCGGAGTACGGCCTCGAGGTTCATAGCGCGGGTCTAGCCGCGTTGGGTCGAAACGAGGTTGTGGAACACCGATACTGGCGGGGTCAAGCGCAGTTGATCATGCCACAGATCGACGAGATGAGGCTGGCACTCTGTGCCAGCCTCACGCGTTCGTACGGCAAGGAGTGGCCGTACAGATGGATTCGACCAAATAACAGGGGAGAGCTGGCGGCGGTGCAGCGCAGTCCGTTCGCTTGCCAATTGGGTCATCTTGAGCACCTCCTGAGAAACTGTAGGAGTTTGCGGAAGGAATCACGATGGTATTCGTTGGTGGAGAAAGCTCGAACGGTACGCAACGATTTGTCGCACTATCGCGCGGTTTCGCTAGACACGTATGTGCAGCTGTGTCAGGAAGCGGAAAGGGGAAATCGGGAAGGGCTGGCGTTGCCAAGTTGGTGATGTTCTGATGCTGATCTAGCGCAGGGTATTCGGGATAGCTGTGGAGGGGACATCCGTGAGCGGCGCGGTGATGTTGCATACACGCAAGTCAGCCGCTCCGTGGGATCTCCGTGCAGTCTTCTGATTGCCGTCCCGATGCGCTCCTGGCGGAGGTGGTGGGCACCCTAGCGCTCGTGTTCGCCGCTACCGGCTCGATCATGGTCAACGACATGTCCGGCGGCGTGGTCACCGACATCGGCGTGGCCGCCGCTCCAGGGCGGGTGGTGGCGGCGATGATCTACGCGGTGGGAGACATATCCGCCGCCCACGTCAACCTCGCCGTGACCATGGGGTTCTTGAGCGTTGGCTGCCTGCCGGCTCGTCTGGTCGTGCCTTACATCGCCAGCCAGATGGTAGGCGCGGTGCTGGCCAGCTTCGCCCTGTGGCTGCTGATGCCGGAACACCGCGGCCTGATGGGGGCTCACGTTCCGGCCATCCCGGCGGCGCCGTCGGTGGCGATGGAGGTGATTCTCACCTTCTTCCTGATGTTCGTGATCCTCGGAGTGCGGCTTCCTGAACGCGGCCCCGGCGCCGACAGGATCAACCGGCAGCCGTCCTGCGGGCTCGTGGTCGACGGCGTGGTGGCGCTGGCGATATTGGTTCGCCGGCCCCACCAGCGGCGCCTCCATGAACCCGGAGCGCTCCCTGGCCCCGGCCCTGTTCGCGGTAGAGCCGCTGCAGTACCTGTGGATCTACGTCATCGGGCCGGTCGGCGGCGCCCTCCTCGCCGGCCTCAACGGCCGCCTCATCCGCGGCACCAGCCGATCCGGAATCTGACTACGGGTAATTCGAGAGTGCTGGATGAGTTGCCTTCACACAGTACGAGACCAGGTCGCCTGCAAGCGCAGCTTGCGGAGACCCAGCACCGGGCAAGCCGAGGATCTCACAGTGCGATGGGTCAGCCGGGTGGCGTTCGTCCTGCGGGAGGGGTCGTCGCTCAAAACGCAGGATCGCGTGGTCACGAGCCCGTTCCTTTGTGTCGCCAACGTTCAACTGTGCCAGGCACCCTCTGATTTTCATGGAGATCCGCGAAAGCCGCCGCACCTCTTCGACTTGTTCCAGCGTGGGCTTGGTCGCAAAACACTCTAGCCAATTCACGGAAAGCCCCGCCTCTCCTGACCGCAAACAGAACGCCGATCCATCGGGGCGACCATCTTCTCCCATGGACGATGGTTTGATGTAGCGAACTACATGATCCTCGTCACGTAGTTCGCTATCGTTTATTCTCGCCAACTGAGAAACGACGAAAGGCCCGACGTTCGAATCTGTTCTTGTACTCCCTCAAGGGTGTCTTGGCCCGCTTTCGGAGCGATCCGTGTAGATCCCGTGCGTCGTGTCCAGATCACGTACTCCACCCATCGGTCGCCGAGGAATTGGAGACCAATGTGCTTTTCGCCACTCCCGCGCCAAACCGCGCGTAGATTGCCGTTGTAGGTAACGACGACATTCGCCCTACGCGTGAACGGAATCGAGCGCATGAACTCCCAGAAGTCTCGCTCGGACGCGGCCCTGAACGGAATCTCGTCGAGCATGGCGTCGTGCTTCAGGGCTGCGATCCTACTCCTATATGCTTGTTCCGTCTCGTGAGCTTGGTTCCGCCTACTCTCCAATTCGCTAAAGAACTGAGTCCACGGATCAGTGTGCCAAATTGGTGGGAGCGTCTGTGTGGTTCCCATTTCGTCGCCGGCTCTGCTCGTTTCGAAGACCACTAGACGCAAGGAGGGTGACGGGTCATGGGCTGGAAACTGCTTCCACACCGGGCAGTTACGGATCTGTGCGTTGGTCATGGACTCGTTGTCGCTCTCCCCCGGCCAGAAGCCGACAGTCGCGAAGGCGGGAACCATCGAATTCGGTTGCTCTGCCCTCGCACTCCTGCATATCACGGCTTCACTTCGGCGAAAATCTTGGTCAAAAGCTGCCGTACGCCAAGTGCCGGGTTGTAGGAATTCGTACTCTGAGATGGCAGTGCTACTCATGTGGGGTTTGCTCGCGCTCCCAGTGTTCGAATTGGATTCTCTCACTCGTAATCTCAAGAAAGCAGTCCATGATTGCCGTGTGAGCTCGATCAAACCAACGATCAGCCGCAGACTTCGGAATACTTCCGACCTGTTCCGTCGCCTTAATCTCAAACACAAGAATGGGCGTGCTGTTGGCGTGACTCGTAGTTCCACTACGTACAGCCACTTGCAGGTGTATTCTCTCCGGCGTATAAAATCCGAAGTTGCAGTTGAAGCCAACAGAATTCCAGCCCTCAACCACGGGTTGAAGCAAGCAGAAGGAGGGGAGAATCTTGTTCGTGTCTTGTGGCCCGGCCCAGAAGTCACACTCTTGGATAGCGTTCACGTATGTGAGTTCGCACATATTGATCGCCTGCTCCGAAGACGGGACTTCAGCACGAATGAACTCCGAAAAAAGGGCGTAGTATCTGTCGAAACGTGGTTTGATCTTGTGATATCTCGGGTATGCATCCTCTTGGCGTCGCCCATTGAACATGAATGCGTTCTTTTGAATCTGAATGAGGCTAATGCCATCGTCTGCAGTAAACCAATAGCGGGGCATTGGGAAAACGTCACCGCCGACCGGGATCTCTGTGCCTACTGGTGGTTGTTGACGCACGGTCGGAAACTCGCTCTTGATCTGCTCCCAGAACAGACCAATGTGTTCACTGCGTAAATCGAAGGGAGGTTTGAAGTACGTGGCGATCACGACTTCGTTTATGGGTGGGCTTTTGAAGTAGACTGACATCGATACGAGGTTGTTCACTCCGGTGCCGGGCTCGCAGGCTGCGTGGGGACTCGGCAAGCAAGCGTATTGCAGCTTCAGTAGTCAGGGTAGCGGCAATCGCGTTGACGGACAAGCGGCGGGACAGGTTCTTGCGCCATCGCGCCGGGGTCGGAGCGCAGGTCCTAGAGTTCGTGCTCGGTAGCGGGGTTGTAGACGTACTTCCAGTCGGCGGTGCGGATCATGCGCGTGCTGTACAGGGTGGTCTCGTAGCCGTGGAACTCGGCGAACATGTCGTCGGGCCAGTCAGCGGGGGTGGTTCCGGCGAGCAGCGGCGCAAGGGAGCGTCCGTCGGCGCCGGCGAGCGGCTCGGCCGCGGCCAGTTCCAGCAGCGTGGGGGCCAGGTCGACCAAGTTGGCGAACGCATCGGTGACGGCGCCGCGTTGGATGCCGGGGCCGGAGATCAGCAGCGGCACGCGGTGGGTCTCCTCGTACATGTGGAATCCGTTGTTGACCAGCCGGTGGTATCGGGCTCATGGCGCCGCGGCTGTGCGCGACGGCCTGGACCGCTACGACACGGCGCGGCCACCGGGCGCGCGGGGCACCGGTCGACGCGGCATGGTCGAGAGCGCGCAATCCGTGAGCAGGCCGGCACCGCGTGATGTGGAGACGGTGCAGCGGAACGTGGTGCGCGCGCACGGGACCGATGTCGAACGGCAAAGCGAAGTCGAGCAGGATGACACATCGTTGGCGGCAGATGCGAATGGCACTCCCCGTCCTTCGGCGGCGAAGCGGCACACGCAAGCCGAGCGCGGCAACACGAAGTCCGCGCCGCTGCGGGACGTCGGCGGTCGCACCGCTTCGACGGCGAAGCGCCGCTCGGAGTCCGAGCACGGCGGTGTTGCGCTCGTGGATGTACCGAACAGCGGCGGGCACACCGCTTCGCCAGGGAAGCGCGAGTCCCAAGACGAACTCGGTCGCCCGTCGCCCGCGGTGGCGCAGGCCGGCGGCGGTCGGGCGGCCTCGGCGCCGAAGCGGGAAAGGCGAGCCGACGGCGATGGCCGGGACGCCGCGGTGGGCGGTGTCGGGGGCCGTGCGACGTGCGCGGATGGACCGCGGTTCGACGCCGACCGGCGCAACGCGTCGCGGACACCGGAGCGGGGCGGCCTCCGGTTCTTGACTTCGCCGGCGAAGCGGCTTGCGTACGCCGCCGGGCATGACGCTTCGGCGCCGGTGGAGCGTTCGCCGACACTGGAGCGGCACCTCGCCGCGTTGCGCTGCGGCGGCCCGTTGCCGGGCTCTCGCTCGCGGTACATCCCGGCCGAAGTGAGGCGGGAGGTGTGGCGCCGCGACCAGGGTTGTTGCAGCTATGTCGACGGGGAAGCGGGCGGCGCTACGGCTCCGTCTATCGGCTGGAGATCGACCACATCGTGCCGTTCGCGTTCGGCGGCGCCAACGAGCTGTCGAACCTCGGGCTGCGTTGCAGCGCTCACTACAAATTGCGCCACGCTCAGCGCCATGCTCGCGCCGGGAGTGTGCCGACTGAAGCCCGGCGCGCTCCGGTCTCCACGGTCGAACCTAAGGAACGCCGGCGGACCGTCGGATCGCATGCAGTGATCGACCGGGCCGGGTCGTGATCGCGTCATCGGGTACCCTGCGCTTCTTGCGTCCCGATGCGGTTCTGGCGGAGGTGGTGGGCACCTTCGCGCTCGTGTTCGCCGCTAACGGCTCGATCATGGTCAACGATATGTCCGGCGGCGTGGTCACCCACATCGGCGTGGCCGCCGCGCCGGGCCTGGTGGTGGCGGCGATGATCTACGCGGTGGGCGACATCTCCGCCGCGCACTTCAACCCCGCCGTGACGATTGGGTTCTGGAGCGTCGGCCGCCTGTCGGTCCGCCTAGTGGCGCCCTACATCGCCAGCCAGGTGGTGGGCGCGGTGCTGGCCAGCTTCGCCCTGTGGCTGCTGCTGCCGGAGCACCGCGGACTGATGGGCGCCCACGTCCCCGCCATCCCGGCGGCGCCGGCGGTGGTGATGGAAGTGATCCTCACCTTCTTCCTGATGTTCGTGATCCTGGGCGTGAGCGGCTTCCTGAACGCCGCCCCGGGCGCCGGCAGGATCAACCGGCAGCCGTCGTCCGGCCTCGCAGTAGGCGGCGTGGTTGCGCTGGCGATCTGGTTCGCCGGCCCCACCAGCGGCGCCTCCATGAACCCGGCGCGCTCCCTGGCCCCGGCCCTGTCCGCCGTGGAGCCGCTGCAGTAAATGTGGATCTACGTCATCGGCCCGATCGGCGGCGCCCTCCTCGCCGGCGTCACCGGACGCCTCATCCGCCACACCAGCCGCTCCCGCTCATGACCGCGCCGGATCGAAACAAACACCACACGCACCCCGCGCAGCAGTGTGGCCGGGTGGTCCGGGTGGTTGGCCTCGGTTGATGAACTGCCGGTACGCCGCTTATCTTGCAAGGATGAAGCCGGCACCGCGCCGAGTTCCTTCTCCGCTGCCGGGCCAATCAACGATGAATCAGATTTCACTCAGGGATTTCCGCTGCTTTCGGAATGAGCAGGTTGCCCGCTTGGCGCCTCTGACGCTCTTGGTCGGCGAAAACAGCACCGGCAAGACCTCGTTTCTGGCCTTGATCCGGGCGCTGTGGGACATCGGCTTCCGGCATCGAGTTCCCGACTTCAAGGAAGAGCCCTACGACTTGGGAAGTTTCGATGAGATCGCACATCACCGTGGCGCACGAGGCGGTCGCACGAACAGGTTCTCGGCGGGATTCTCAGTCGCGTCAACTGACGGGAGCGGTTCTTATCGATTTTCCGTCACCTTCGGCAAGCAGGGAACGGTCCCCTTCCCAGTGCAACGTTCCCTCACCCGTAGTGACCGTTGGATCGACGAACACATAGCGGCTGGTGGCTTCCCGAAGGTGTACGCCGGCACTTCGCGCGGGTCATGGCGCTTGCGGGCGCCTCGTGATGTGCATTCTATCGATTTCAATCAGAACGTGTTGAATCCCCTTGTCTATTCGGTAGTCACGGTTGGAGCGGCTGTCGCCGATTACTTTCCGGGTACACCGGAACCGCAGAACGGTTCACCTGAGATGGGTGAGGAGGACTGGGACGCACTACAGGGTTTCGCGGTGGAAGCGCCGATCGGGGGCCTGGAGACTGTATCGTCAAGACCATTCGCAAGTGCACCGGTTCGCTCGCGGCCGCGCCGTACTTATGATCCGGCCCGGCCCATGACCGATCCTGAGGGAGCAGGCATTCCAATGTATCTCGCCGACGTGTTTTTTCGGAGTAGCGGGAACTGGAGCAACCTCAAGACTCGGCTCGAAGAGTTCGGACGAACTGCCGGACTGTTCGACGAGATTGCGATAAAGTCCCTGGGCACGGGAGATGCCGGTCCATTTCAGCTTCAGATAAGGAAATACGGTGGGTCGCTCAAGGGGCCGAGACGAAACCTGATCGATGTTGGGTATGGCGTAAGCCAAGTGTTGCCGATTGTTACCGAGTTGCTGCGGCAAGAAGTGCACCCGATGTTCTTGCTGCAGCAACCCGAAGTTCACCTGCATCCGAGTGCTCAGGCCGCTCTCGGCAGCCTCTTTTGCCAGATCGCCAGTTCGGACCGACAACTGGTAGTTGAGACCCACAGCGACCACCTGCTTGACCGGATTCGAATGGATGTGCGTGATCGCACGAGTAAGCTCAAACCAGACGATGTCTCCATTCTGTTTTTCGAACGCAATGGGCTGGATGTGCGGATTCATTCACTGTGCATTGATCAAGAGGGAAACGTCCGCCATACGCCGGACGGCTATCGAAGATTCTTTATAGAGGAGACTCAGAGGTCGCTCGGCTTGTAGCATGTGTGCGATTATTGACGCGAACGTAGCGCACGAGGTATTCGGCAACGACCGCCCGGAAGCGGGCGTGCGGTTCTACTCATGGCTCACCTCCGGCGTTGGCAGGTTGGTTGTCGGCGGCAAGCTTCTTGACGAGCTTGGCAAGACTTCCTTTCGCGATCTAGCGCGACAGTTACAACTCGCCGGAGTAGTCAGGGTCCAGAATAGCGATGACGTCGATGAGCGCACCGAGGACCTGCGCGCAGTCGGCGCTTGCCGGTCGAACGATCCTCACGTTCTCGCTTTGGCACAACTCAGCGGTGCCCGTCTGCTATACTCCAACGACGGGGCACTTCACCAGGACTTTCGCGACAAGGAGTTGATCGATCAGCCGCGTGGTCGCGTCTACTCGACGCGAGAACATCGGGATTATCGCAGGAGTCACGAACAGTTGCTTCGGCGACG
>JAPPKV010000162.1 GCA_028819775.1 Gammaproteobacteria bacterium
TACGTATGCAATCGGCCCGGACGATGCCGACGCAAACGTCGATGGCCACCAGATGAATCTCGCGTTCGGGATGAATACACTCGAAATCGCGGTCACTGCCGAAGACGGCGAGGCGAGACGAAACTACACCGTAAAGGTTGTCCGCGCCCCCTTCGTCACCGGCCCGTAGGGGCGACCCTTGTGGTCGCCCGTTACTCGTTGCGGCAGTGCGGAATATAGTAGCGGCGGGCAGGGAAACCCATCCCTCCCCACGTTGTTACCGGCCACCCGCCATTCCTACTTCCCCTGTGTGATCGCGCGGCGAAGATCCGTAAGGCGCTGACGGAGCGCGGTTGGAGGTCGCCCGTCAAGATTGAACGGGGGATCGAGCACGTCGAGGACAGCTTGCTCGACACAGCCGAGTGAATCGCGGTGGTTCCACGGGACAATCGCGACCCGCAGGTGACTCTCGATCCATAGGGATACTCGATGGTTCTCCTCCGACACGAGCTTGCCAGGGCGTTCCAGGCGCAAGTTGAGCGGCCCACGAAGCATGGCCGAGATCGTGAGCCGAAAGGTGGAAGAAGAAAGATTGCCCCGGATGTGGTTGCTCCGTATTCGGCTCTTTAGAGTAGCCGTTGACTCTTTGCCCAAGAGCCCGGATGTCGCGCCTGCTTGACCGACGTAGACCAGTGCCCCGACCGGAGCCCGTCCTACACTCTCGAACAGTTCGCGGGCTTCCCCGTCCGCCCACCAGGAGTAGAGTCCTGCCTTGGCGGCGGCGTGCGTGTCGCGTGGAAACTCAAGCGGGTTTTCTGACCTGGTTCGGTCGGCAAGTAAGTGGGCGACACTTTGAATATCGGAATGGCCATTCACTTCAGTTTCGCCACCTGCATACCGAGACCGTCGCTGCTCCTCCAACCTGGAGGAAGTCGGTGGTCTCGACTGAGCGCCACCAAGGCCTCGCCAATAGCCCGAGGCGTCTTGACCATGGCCCCAGGCTTCGGCTCCGGACAAGCGAGTAAGACACTTTCGATCCCGACGGGCCAGCGGGCCGCACGGAATGCCCGGGCATATTGGGTTGTCGCCGAAAGCAAACCGAGGACACTACTCGCGCTGGTCGCCTCCGCGTAGGCGCTGAGACATCGCGGGACCAACGCATCCGGCCACATTGCGTTCCGGTATTCCTGGTTGTACCACCCAATCGGCTCGGTAGGGAGGACGACACCGTAGCCGCCGGAGATGATAAGCACGTGGGCTCCCGCTGCGTCCAGGCCGTCAATTGCGCCGGCTTCCCGATACAGAGTGCCGCTGTAGCGCGCAGCAGCGGGCAGAAGCGCCACATCGTTAACCTTCGCCGCCCGTCCATTGTCGGCCCGCTTCGTGGCCAACTCTCCAGCCAAGCGACGGGGAAGTGAGTCGAGGATGGAGGGTTGGTGGCCGGCCGCGCGTCGCCCGCCCTCTTCCTTTGCTCCAGAACACGGTAGGACGAAGAGGGTCCTTGGTATGGACAATGGCGGGATCTCGTCCCCATCGCTGGAACGAGCGCGCCGAAGAGAATGCGCGCTCGGTCTAGTGCCGGGCACACTGCGTTCGTTCGGTTGATTTCCTCCCGGAGAACTTGCTGGGAGGTTGACGAGTAATCCCTCCTTGCCGCGTTGCCTCAAGGTGAGGCCGGCTTGCGCAAGCTTTCGGCAAATTTGGTTCACCTGCTGGTGCGGCCGGATACCAGTTCGTTTGCGGATTTCGGAGTCCGTGATGCCATCCGGCGCCGCCCGGATCAACGCCAATACGCGTTCGCGATTCGTCATGGATTAACCTCCTTGGTGGTCAGCCTTCACCCGAGGCCGTCCATTTTGAACGAGCCCCAGCGTGACCGTTCATTTGGAGTACGTCTAGCAGATTCCGGAGTTGTGCTTGGTAACGGGATGGATGGACCGAACGCAGAGCTACGCGAATGATCGAGACGGCACTCTCAAGCCTCCCTTTTTCGTTGTCACGCAACCGCACTAGCTCGCTCTTGCACTCGTGCAGATGACGGCCTTCGTCCGCAATACGATGGCGAACGTACCTACCCGCAACGCCGTTTCCCGCCCGGCGATACTTGACCCGCAGAACCGCGAGCTTCTCGTCGATCGCATTCTGGACGGTTAACAGGAGCGCGTTGTGCTTGGATTCGATCTCCCTGTACGTCTTCGATTGAAGACCGCCGACTTCCCGCAGCCAGGAAGCCAACCGACCGGCTCCGGCTTGGGTAATGATCGGCGCAAGCGCACCCCCGACTAGCGCGCCGGCGGGACCGAGCACCAGGAGTCCGATCGAAGTACCCACGACGCCACCCGTGACAGCCAATCCGACCCTGGCCGACCCTTCGATCAACAAGTGGGACGCCGCCTGCGATGCCGTGACCTCGCCCGTCCTAAGCTTCCACACCTGTCGTGCAGCCACGTAGGCCAACGCTATCTCCGGAACGTCGTTGTCCGCTAGGTCCTTGGCCTCCAGATATGATCGCTCGGTGACGTGCGCGAGCAACTCGTTTGTGTGGCCTTCTAGGAAGAAGACGTTGTCCTGCCAGTCTGCAGGCCAGTTTTCGTAGTCCCCGATCAGGTCGCTGTTCGCGAGCACGGGAATGTCCGGGTAGTTCTTGAAGTGATCCGCCAGACCGCGCGAGTCGGCCAGGCATTTCACTTGGAAAGGTTGACCGTCCACGATCAAGTCCCACCCGGGTTGGTTTGCGGTATCGGGAACTTCGACGACGTGACCGACGGCGGCCAGCCTGGTCGCAGCCAACTGTTCCATGAGGTAGCCCTTCTGACTCTCGACGAGTCCGTCGAGCGATTCCCGACCGCGCCACTGATCGTCCATTCGACCCAACAGGTTGACGGCGAAGTCGAAGGAGTCCTCGATTTCGCCGCTGCTGGAGAAGTCTGCGGCGGCAACCACATCGGGGTGGATGGCCGCAAGGGAGTAGAGGAGATCGCCTACTGATGCGACGGCGACACCCACGCTGTCTCGGTTGACACCGGTACGCTCCCAGTGGTCGGCGAGGAAAGGCCGTTGGCTTGTGGGAGCAGGTTGGGAAACCGAGTCGAGTTCACGCCAACGCGCCAGCCAGCTTCTTCGTTCCCGTGCGCTCCTGAAGGCGTCCTCCGGGAGATCGGGTATCGTGGCGAAGCTCGCCACCAGTTCCTCAAGGGAACCGCGAGAACGCCCGATCCCGTCGCAGGCGAGGAGCGAGATCATGTGCAACGCTACCTTGGCGGCGGCTTGTTGATTGGCAGATTGTGCCCAGTGGTAGCCGAACCCGCCGACCACTGCCAAGATGATCAGGGGGTTGGTGAGAACGGAGAGCAGGGAGACCAACGCAGGGCCACTGACGAATGGAACGAATGCCGAGGCCTGTGCGGCTAGGATGTAGGGGGCAAACCCGGACACGGACACGGTTCCGCCGATTGCGCCGTAGACGCCGCTGGAGGCAATCCACTTCCTCAGTGCGCGATCGAAGTTGGGACCACTGAGCTCGCTCAGGAACTCCTGTCTCTCGTCCTCACTGAGCCTCGCGGCGGTCTCGGCGACGAATCGGTCCCTTTCCTCCTCCGCCATCTTGGGCTTCTTGCCCAACGCGTTTGCGACCATTCCCACCAACAAGGGGGCTGCGAGCGCTCCAAGGGTTGTTGACACCTCGTCGTCCTCGGGTAGGTCTCGCGAGCTGCTCGAGTTCCCCCGAAACTTGTCCCGTGCACAGCGGAACGATGTCGAGATACCCCTTCGCACTTTTTTTGACAGACCGTCCGGGGGAACCCTCAAGGCGGCGGCGACCAGGTCGTCCGCGAGTCGTTCGCATCCGCGCACGGAACGGGTGGCATTCGGGTCGATGGCAAAGGCGCTCTGGAGCCTGATCCAGAGAACTGCCCGAAGGTGGCTGTCGGTCAGCCGTCGGTCGTGTCGCCACCTTTTCGCGGCGCTCTGCACCTCCGTGTCGAAGTCCGGGAGGGGTATCCCGCGCCGCTTGCCGAACTCGATCCCCTTCTCGGCGGCGAACTTCAACTGATTCATCAACGCGGCATCGTCGAAGATGCCGAGGCAGACCGACAGGAACTCACGGTCAGCTGCCCCGAGACCTGCCGCGACATGCGCTGGTTGCAGTTCCTCGAACGTCCACCGGACGGGCATGGGGCACGGTAACGAAGATTGGTTCACGTCGAAGTGATGTCAAACGGGAAGGAAGACCCTGCTACATGCGTCGAGGATCCAAATACACCTGCGATGGACATGGATGCGTTCCATTGGATGGTGCCTTTTGTCGGCCTCCGCGCTTCACGGGGCCCACATTCGACCGAGCCCGCTTTCGCTGTTCAGCGGAATCTCCAAGTGTGCCACGATGCTCCGATGAATAGCGGCGAACTATGGGGCGATTATCGAGTTTGAAGTCGATCCCGCTGGCTCGCGGCAGTCTACTTCTACACCTATCCGGACGCGGCAACGGTTCCCTCGACCGTCCAGCACTAGCCATGCGGGCGACTCGACGCGGCATCCGTTTGGGTTTCCGGACCATCGCCGGTTCTCCGCTTCTACTCACTGTCCACAGCGTCAAGCGGACGGGCGGGTGGCCCATACACGTTCAGTTTTGTCTTTGTCTTGTTGCGAGGTTTCGATGGCGATCGAGCACGAAATCCACGAACGTGCTTGCGGCACCGATGGCTAGCCGCGCATGGCGCGGTTCTAGACCCTTGAAGTTCCGTCCCCTCCCGTGGCCCTTCCCGTAGGCGTTGCGTATAGGGCCGAGTGCATGGGCTATTTTCCCGAGGCTCGTCAGCACGTCGCGTATTTCGTTCGAGGCTCTTGCGGTCTCACGGATGCCTTGGGGCATGATCTCGATCTCACCGCGAAGCAACTTCAAGAGCTTCGGAATGTCGGCGGTCTCCGGGTATGGCACGTTCCTGTCGTCAAGGATGAGCTTGCAGCAACTCTCTACTATCTCCTTCGCCAATCCAATCGCCTCTCCGGGCTCTGTGTCTCCGATGTGCTCGAGACGTCGGAGATCCTCGTATAAGTTGCCGGAGCCGAGAGACGCAGCGACCGCCTTGATCCGTCGAACCGAGTTTCCGAGCCCATGGACCTTTCTTTCCGCAACGTACGTTGGGCGACCGTCGAGAACCATGTCCTCGACAAGTTGCCAGCCATCATTCCTCAGGTGGTCATTGAAGGCGATCGCGAGCTGCGCCTGCTCAGTTGCGTCGATCCGGACCACCGGGTGCAACACCTCGGCAACGAACTTCAGAAATGTCCCCTGTTCCAAGTCGTAGAGCCCGAAGCGCTCGTCCGTGAAGACCCAGTCTTGGGGCCAGTCGTCATTGTTGAAACGGTGCTGCCAGATGTCCCCCTCGGCGGTGTCGAACCTGGAGTCGTGCGACGGCATCGACTTCAAGTCGAATATCCGGCCGAGGAATTCCATGTCGTCGAGCGCGCCGTTCCAGACCGTCCCCCGCGCCCGCATCTCGTCGAGAATAGCCGCTTGAGTTCGCCTGCTGATCCTTCCGTCGGGAATCGTTGAACCCGGTCGCAATGGCCTCAAGAGGGCAATCTCGATGTTGACCAGAAACCCGGCTTCCGCCCCGAGCACTGTTTCCAGGTTCGCCCGGATCAGATCCTCCACATGTTCGTGCTTCCCTTCAATTCGGACGAACATGGCCGGAGGAATACGCAGGTACGCGGTCCAGATCGCGTTGCCCCAGCCGTCGTCGCCCGTCTCGTCCAGTTCGATGTCCGCTTGATAAAGAACCCGAAGCGCATCGTCCAGGCCTTTGAGCCGAAGTATCTCCACGACTGTCGGCCATGCCCCCTCGACTTCCCTGCGCGGGCTGAGTTGCCCCATCTGTTCGTAACCTGCCTTCCCAAAGGAAGGCGCGGACTCTACTGCACGCTTGGGCCTCGGTCGAACCCCCGGGTCGAGAGCCGGTTGGCAGACAGTCACTGTGTTGCCGTCGATGTCCTCGCCCCGGGTATATTCCAGGCAGTCGTCGAAACGGTCACGCGCTAGGTCAACCGGGGTACCGTTGGACGTTGCCCGCCTCCGCCCCCGGTTGCCCGCCTATACAACAGCTAGCAAGATATTCCCAAGCAATACACCCTGGCCCAAGATATGAAGAACAATCCTCCGTCCTGCCAAACGTGCCGGTATTGGCAACACACCCCCGAAGGCGACGGATCGGGTCGGCGAAAGAACACCGGCCTTTGCCATCGCTATCCACCAACCCCGCTCGCAGATCGTTGCACCTTGCAGGCACATCCCCGCACCTCGCCGGGGGACTGGTGTGGAGAGTGGCGAGATGTGCAGGCCGACTCGCGACATCCATAGAGACGAGCCCTATCGATTCCGGAGTAGCAAGAAAACGGGTCGAGTCGATTGGATTGTTGGAGCCGCTCGGAACTCCCAAATCGCCGCGCTTCGTCCGGGCGAATGACGTGATCGACAACACGGACCCGCGAGCTAGCACGTGGGAGGGCTGTATGGGAACTCCTTACAGATGGGGGAGTGAGACTGCCGTGTACGGGGGAACGGTGACACGGATCGTGAGCGAGCTTACCCAAGTCGCGATCGCGGACAACCCATCGATCAAGAAGGTGTCGGCTCTTAAGGGACTGGTCAAATCGTCAAGGCGCCCAACAGGGCCACGGGACTGACCTCGCGGCAGATTTTGGTCGGTTAGCCCGTCAGCAAGAACGGCCGGCGACCTTCGAGCAAACAGGAAACTCCGGTGCTCATACGCTTCGACCTACGTGAATTGCGACAGCTCACCGTCGCGTTGGCAGAGGCCGACGTCTACTTCGAAGTAACCGCGTCCAAGGATTCCGTACGTGGCGTGTTCAGGTGAGCGTCCGCCGTTGTACGGAGCATCGCCGGTAGCCAAGGGCGGCGGATTCGGGCCGTCGGTCGGTTCAGCAGTCCTGCATGGGTGATCCGGAAGAGGGCCGGGGAATCGCGTCAGTCGATTTCAGGTAACTCCCGCGCGGTTGACCGTGCTCACCTGGGGCGCGAGAGTACCTCGCGTCCGCAGCAGAGGAACTCGTAGCGGTGAAGCTTGTCTCTGTCGAAGGACAGCGGATAGGGCTTTTTCTTGAACATGAACTTGCCCGCGTATACCGCGAAGATATGGCCCTCGTGATCAATCTTGTAGCCGATCTCGGCATAGCCGCACCCGGCGAGCGCATCCCGGTTGTCCCAAGCCCATTCGACGGCCAGCATCAGGACGCACTTCGCGCTTCTGTTGTGTCCGATACGAGAACTGGTGGTGTCGTGGCCGAACGTGGAGAACCTGTGCTTTGACGCACTCGCATGTGTCCACGACGATCCAGGTCCAGCGACAACATCGTTGGGATACGAGATGAGCTTGCCTTCCCCGACCAGCTTGTCAAGTGATGTGGGAATCGGCGCCGGTGTCTTGCACAACCTGAGGTAGACCGTGTGCCCGGAAAGCTCCTGGAGCATGACGTCCGTCACCCGGCACCGCCGGCCTTGGACATCGACTGGAGAACGACAGACAAGCCGAATCCGGTAGCTATGCCTACCAGCCACCACAGAACGTCGATCCATCTGGACAACCAGCGTTTCGCCCGCATCCACCGTGGGAGCGTCGTGTTCCAGTCCCGCCACAAGGATTCCGCGGCATCGTAGTAGCGCGGACCCCATCCATCAGCATTCGGTGAGTCCAAGGGTTCACCATGGTTTGTGTAAAGAGGAAGAGCCTCGTATTTCATGGCTCCCTTCCCATCCTGCACGTGGAGAACCAAACCTATGGGCATGTCCAAGGCGTTGTCTACGACTCGACAGTTGAGGGACGCCCACTCATTCGTCAACGTGCCATCGGAGTCGATGACGGTTTCAATGTCCTTCGTTTCGAGCCTGTATCTCCGCCGGATGTTCATGTTTGTCCCTCAATGCAGGGTACGATTGGCACCCCAACGGCCTCCCCCAATGATCGCCGCACGGAGCAGAACGTACCACGCTTCCATACAACGCCTCAGGACGCCTTCGCATCACGATCAAGTGCGAGTTCGAGGCCGTTTGTCGACATTCAGAGTTGGTTTCGACACGTCGCCCGCGTCGCCGCCCCGTCGTCAATACCTTGGAATGCCTAGGACACGGACCAGCGGCCCATCCTCCATGACTTGCCGCCGCTTGGGCATCCTCGCTGCGACTGTGACGAGCGTGACCGTCGCCGCGATCCCAAGTCTCGCCAGCTTGGTCCTGTAGTCGCTAAGCCTAGACTCCAGCAATGCGACTAGTGGGCCGGCAGGCGCTGCGACGATGCGGTTTTGTTCAGTTGCCGTTCCCTTCGGCAGCTCGCCTTCAACGTCGGTTTGCCTCCACTGGTACGATGCCCGACCATGAAGATCGTATTCAGCCGCAAAGGGTTCGACAGCGCGTCCGGCGGAGCACCCTCGCCGATCATCGACGGTCGCCCCATCAGCATCCCCATTCCCGTTCGGAACCCCCGGTCCGAAACGACCTACGGCGACCTCGGCCTCGGCCAAATCGTCGAGCGAGCAACCCGAGGTCGGCTCACCGCAGCGGATCTCTGCCACGACGATCCCGTGTTCGAGTCGGGCCGCTGCGCCTTCGGTCAGACCGGTGCGGCGCAAAGCCACCTCGCCAACCAGGGAGTCGGCATCGGCGACGTGTTCCTGTTCTTCGGTCTGTTCTCCCAGCCCGACGGCGGCGATCCCCATCACCGCATCTACGGCTACCTCGAGGTCGCGGACGTGACCAAGCCTGGGATGACGCCAACGCTCTCGGATCAGCCCGCCGGCTTCCGGCGTCGCCATCCGCATACCATCGGCCAATGGAACGCTAACAATACGATCTACACGGGACCAGGCGATACCGCCGCAACGGATGATTCCGGCCTGCGACTGTCGCTTGTGGACGCCCCGGTGAGCCACTGGGCGGTACCCGCCTGGCTCTCGGACACCGGACTCAGCTATCACCGCAACCCGACCAGATGGGAGTCCAGCGGCGTTCTTCGCACGGCGGCGCGGGGGCAGGAGTTCGTCGCCGACGCCACTGAGTCTCCCCAAGCTATTCAGTGGCTTCGGAGCGTTCTCGCATTGATCTCGCGGGAGCCGCCGGAAACGGATATGTTAAGCGACACCGTGGTTGTCGTCATGCTGCGTCAGCCGAGGCGCCACAACGATCCGCGCACCGATCCGCTATGGGAGTTCGGCAGCTTCGGCTGCACCGGTTGCCATCGGCGGAACCTGATGAACCCGCGCAGGATGGAGGAGTTGAACGGGTGCAGGCTGGCGTTTGCGCAGGGCGGCGATTCCGAGGTTCGGCTCGTCCACGTCACGCCGCCGGTCAAGATGATTCACCACGGTTCGTTCGTGGAAGCGACTTGGCAACCGAGGGAGATGCCGCTCGCATACGACTCTGCACCCCTTCTGATCGACAACCGGGGCGGCTCGGACTTTCCTGTATTGGTGGAAATGATCGACGGGGTTCGCAGACACACGCCCGTGACCCGGTTCGCCAGCAGGTTCCGGTCCCGCCGCCAGCCGGTTCCCGTCGACATCGGTCGCCGGTTGGTCGAGGGGTATCACGGCTTTCGACGACGCGGCGCGACCGTGGCGCAGCACTACGCCGACTCCCTACCGTATCCGCCGTCCCGGATCGACCAGGACCGAGAGGGCACGTACCACTCGCTCCTCGCATTGGCAGGCCAGTAGCTGCATCTTTCGGCAGGCGGCGAGGGGAATTTTGCCGCCCGAGCAGGTCGCCCATCCCCGTTGAGGCAAAGGGACGAAGAGATCTACGCGTCCGGTCTCACGACGAGGCACGCGGTCCGTAGCAGCGCCGGGTCGTCGCCCCACCCCGCCCACAATAAGGCACCACCTATCAGGGAGCGGATGGTTCCCGTGGGCTCCGCTACACATTCCGCCGTCGGATCGGGCAACCGCTCGATGAACTCGTCACATGCTTTCCGCGCGTCCTCGATGTGGCGCTTCGCCTTGTCTTGGCATTTGGACTTCGCGTCGCCCGTTACGAACGCTTCCCAGACGAATAACCCGGCCTTCGAATCCTCGAACTCATGCCAGTCCAGGTACGCTCGCGTAGTCGCGGCTTCTCCTTCGGCAAGGCATTGCCGCACCCTCGAGAGAATCCATGCGCTCTCCGTGAGTCCGGTTGCGAGCGCGCATGCCCCGGCTCCTGCCGACCAGGATTTGTTTCCATCCACGCCCCGTGCAGACGTCAAATCGAACGGTTCATCCGACACAGGGACCCAAAGAGGACACTCGAATCCGAGTGCCACCTTATGTCCTGCTTGTAGGCTCGTGGCGATTATCGTCTACGAGGTCGTGGATGCAACTTCCCTCAGGGTGTTGATTGTCATGCACTCCAGCCCAGCCGAACTTCGTGGGCTTTGCCTTGATCGAACCGATGTCAGCGCAATAGACGGCCAATCTTTCCACTTGTACCAACTTCCTCAGCTCCTTTTCGGTTGCTTCGTTGGCAATACGCAAGCCGGACGCCGACCAGCGGCTTACTTTCGAGACCGAGTCTCGGTCAAGTCGTTGATCCTCGACGCTCCTCGACCACCGATTTCATCCCTTCCCATTCGTCCCACATGTCGCACAGGGCGTCCTTGGAACGTTCCCAGGGATTGTTACCGTCCTCGTATTCCAGCCATTCGCCGCGTTGGCCACGGTCCGGGTGGTCCGAGATGCCGTTGACCATCTTGTCCGGCTGCCGCTTCTTGTTGCGGATCCGGAAGATGATGTTCATGCGGGTTTCGGTGCCTTCGT
>JAPPKV010000329.1 GCA_028819775.1 Gammaproteobacteria bacterium
CCGGGCAATGCGGATCGGACGGCAGCCCGGGAAGCCGTGGGCGGCGCCCTCGTCGTGTCCGGACTGCGCATCGACCCGCGCGTTCGACAACTCGCGGCGCGGATCGGCCAAAGCCCCGCCTGTCCGCCGAGCCCCACGAACCGTCGCACGGCGACCCCGGTCTCCACCTTCGACTGCCTCGGCCATACCCTCCTCCGCAAACGTGGCGCAACAAGGCCCACACAACTCGGTCCAAGACGACCGGCGTTAGAACGACCGCGATTGCAGCATGGCAGTTCAAATAAAGTCAACAAAAACAATTACTTCGTACACTTCTGCACGAGTCGATCAACCCTATCCGCCGCCGCCCTTCGCGTTGAGCGGTACGCTGGTGGGGTACGGATCCGAACAAGGCGCGGGTACCGACCACGCTTGAACGACGAGTTGCTGCTCTGCGTCGAAGCCAGAAGGCTGATGCGACGGATCGCCTCTTGGTGTCGCGCTACTCGTGGATGATGACGGGACTCGCCATGCCCATGTCCCGCTTCCAGTCTTCGATCCGCTCACGGAAATCGGCTACCAGCTCGGGATATCGGTCGACGTGGTTGTGCTCGGCGCGGCGGTCGACCGTGACGTCGTAGAGGATCTCCTCGCCGGTGTCCGCGTACCACAGGTAGTGCCAGCGGTGGGTGCGCACGTAGTAGCCCTCGGCGCGCTGTCCCATGGGCGTTGTCAGTGAGCGTCGGTTGTCCGTGTAGCCCACCAGGTGGGTTCGTTCCGGCAGTTCGCCGCCGTCGATCAACGGCTGCAGCGAGTAGCCCGGCAGCCCGGACGGAATATCGACGCCCGCGAAGTCGAGGACGGTCGGCACGATGTCCATCGTGGAGACCAGGCTCGACGTGTTGAAGGAGCGGTGGATCCGGCCCTTCCAGTGGAAGATGATCGGCGAGCGGAACGACTGATCGTACATGCCGTTCTTGCCCAACGCGCCGCCGTTGCCGAGCAGGCTGTCGTTGTAGATCGTGGAATCCTCGCGCTGCTTGTATTCGACATTGGCGTCCTGCTCCCAGCCGTTGTCGCTCACGAAGACGAACAGCGTGTCCTCCATGAGCCCGCGGCTCTCGATGTGGTCGAGCAGGCGGCCGACGCCGTCGTCCCACCAGGTGAGGTTGGCGTAGTAGAGCTTGGCGGATTCGGTAATGTTCTTGTCCTGGTAGTACTTGCGGTAGGTGTAGGGCGCATCGAAGGGCACGTGCGGCAGGGACGGGGCGAACCAGACGAGAAACGGAACCTCCTGGTGCCGGTCGATGAAGTCGAACACCGGGTCCATGGTCTTGCGGACGAGATCCTTGCCCTTGCCGCCCATCAACTCCTCGAAGAAGGCGTCGCCGTCGTAGGTCGACATGTCCCAGCCGGTGCTCATGCCTTCGGTGAAGTGGCCGTTTTCGTAGGTGTTCTCCCACCACTTGCCGCCCTGCCAGCTCACGTAGCCAGCCTCGCCCAAGAGCTTCGGGAGGGTATCGAACTCGCGCATTGCGGCCGCCGTCTCGATGGTGTCCCAGCGGCGCTTCGCCGCGTCGTCGAGTGTGGCGTAGTCGGGACTTTCACGGCGGCGGCGGTCGAGGATCTCGGCCTTGCGCTGGACATACTGGACCGGATGCAGCCCGGTGATGAGGGTGCGCAGCGACGGTCGACAATACGACGCGGTGACGTGGCCGTGGGAGAACGTCACGCCGCCTGCGGCGAGTGCGTCCATCGACGGCGTGACGACGTTCTCGTCGCCCATGAAACCGTAGTACGGGTAGCCGTGGTCGTCGCCGATCAGCAGGACGATGTTGGGCGGTCGTTCCGCAGATGCGGTGCTGACGATAAGCGCCGCCGTCACGAGGCCGAGACAGGTTCGAATCGTTCGTTTCACGTCATTGCCTCCGGAGTAAACAGCACGACGATCAAGGAGTCAGCCGCCATCGAGTACGAGCACCACGTCGTCGAGGATCTTCGGTTCGCCCGGTTCGCCGCCGCCGAAGAACCATTGGCTCGGCTCGGGCCTTATGTCGATGTAGTCGCCCTCTGCCGAGGACGACCAGGTGGTGACGTAGATGCGGGTTCCGGACCAGTCCTCGACGCCGAGGAGTGCGCCGCGATAGAAGAACGTGATGGTGCGGGCTTCCTTGTCCGCCGTGACGTGCGGCGATACGCCGAGCTTCTCGCCCTGGCGCTGCGCGTTACTGCCGGCCGCGCGGTAGGTGTAGCTGCTCCACCCCCGCGCAACGTGGGCCAGGTCCCAAGCCATCGAGTCCGGGGCCGTGGCATCGAGCAGCGGCAGGACGGTCGAGCCTTCCTGGCCGGCCAAGTCGAAGAACGTGGTCACCATGACGTTGTCGAAGCCGAAGGGCGGCAGCCACGGGGTGGTGATCTCGGCCATGGTGAGCGTCAATTCCAGGTTCCGGCCAGCAGCCCGTGCTTGCACGGAAAAGATCTCGCGCTGTTGACCGCTCTCCGGCTGCTCAGGGATCAGATAGCGTCCCGTGGGACCGCGGGCATCGTCCGGTGCATCCTCGACGGCGGCCGATAGCTGCGGGTCCGTCACCCGGGTCGTGTAGGCGATCCGCCCCGATAGTTCGTTCGCTTGTGCCGAGTAGACCTCGAGGTGGTTGTTCTCCTCGCCCAGGTCGCGGACGGGCACGTCGATCCGCCAGCGGCCCTCGGCGTCGGCGACGAAGTCGATTCCCCGATCGACATTGCCGTTCACGATGAGGCGAAGGGGCGCGCCGCCCTCGGCGACTCGGCCCGACAGCTCGAAATCCTGCTCGAAAACCTCACCCTCGATGGCTTCGGCATCGACGGCAATGTCCACTACCGTTGTCGCGTTCGGCTCGCCCGCCACTTGCTCGTTGGGCTCAAGTACCGCGATCCCACGCGCCGGCAGGCGGACACTCAAACGGCCATCGGAATCGGCGACGGCATCGCCATCCCAGCGTTCGGCGAGCAACGGCCGAAGCCGCGTATGCGGCAACAGCCCTGCATCGAGGCGATGCACCAGGATGCCGTGGTCGGCGGTGTTGATCAGCACGATTGCGGTGTCGTCCCCGAGTTCGCGACGGTAGGCGAGCAGGCCCGGGCCGCTGGACTCCGACGCCAGGACCTTGAAGCCGCCTCGCCTCAGCACCGCGTGGTCGCGGCGCAAGGATGTCAGCCGCTTCAGGTAGCGGAAATACGCCGAATCCTCGTCGAACGAGCCCTCGGCATTGCGGTATCCGCCCGCGAACATCGCCTGGCGCGCCTCCACGAGTCCTTGTTCGGTGCCCTGGTAGATGATCGGGATGCCCGGAATCGTGAACACCACGGCCAACGCCTGCTTGAGCGCAGCCGGCGGAGCAGTGGACAGGAACCGCGCCGTGTCGTGGTTGTCCACGAAGTTGGGTATCACGAACGGATCCCCGTAGGTTTCCACGAAGGCCGAAAGGCGATACGCGAGCGCCGCCGCCGCCATGCCCTCGGCGAGGCCCCGGCGAATCCCGTGGTAGAGCGGGTAGCCCAGCATGGAGTTCGGGCCGAGCTTTCCGTCTTGTTCCAGGTAGGCCGCGACCCGCCGCTCGCCGGCGTCGTCGTAGGGCTCGGAGACCGCGGTCGCCTCGCCAAAGGTCAGGAAGTGCTCCTTGCCCAGTTGGCGTGCGTACGCGTAGATCCCGTCGTCGTCGCGCAGAAAGCGGTTCCAGAACGCAAACGGCACCAGGCTGGTCGTGTCCATCCGGAAGGCGTCGACCCCGAACTCTTCGATCCAGCCCTTGTAGATCGCCTTGAACGCCGCGATCACCCGGGGGTTCTCGGTATTGACGTCGCTGACGTGCCCCAGGGAGTAGTAGTGCTCCTGGTGCGGGTCGGCGAAGTCCTGTATCCCGGGCGTCCAGTGGTAGATGTCTGCCGCAGCGTGCTCGGGGTTCAGCCGGTCGATCAGGTTGAAGGGGTACTGGGTCGGCCCGGGTTGGTGCGAGTCCGGTTCCAGGAGACGGAAGTTCTTCGCGGTGTCCTCGGGATCGTATTCGCCGTCGTAGATGAAGAAGTTGCCCACGTGGTTGGCGATGACGTCCTTGACCAGGTACATGCCCCGGCAATGCAGTTCGTGGGAGAGCCGCTTGTAGTCCTCGACTGTCCCGAAATGGGGATCGATCTCCTGAAAGTGCGTCGGCCAGTAGCCGTGCCAACCCGCCGCCTGGTACGGCGTGCTCCACCACTGGTTGGCGAATACGGGCGAGACCCATACCGCAGTAACGCCTAATTCTTGGAGGTAGTCGAGTCGATCGACGATGCCCTTGAGGTCGCCACCGCTGAAATGCGTCGGCAACCTCGGGTCGTATTCGCCGAAACCGTGGTCGTTGTTCGTAGGATCGCCGTCCTGAAAGCGATCCACGAATGCCATGTAGACGACTTGATCGCGCCAGTCCGGCGAGGGCACGTGCAGCAGCAGCCCACCGTCCGAAGCGCAGATCTCGGCCTCGGGGGACGCTGGGCTAGGTCCTGCCGCCGTGTCCGTGCCTGCGCCGACGGCGTCCTCTCGGCGAGGATCCTCCGAACAGGCGGCGATCACGAAAGCCGCTGCGGCAAGTAAGGCCTTTCCCATCGACGGTCAGAATGGCACAGCCCCGCGCCGAGTACCAAAGTCCGCGCCATGAATACGATTGCAGCGCTCTTGCCCACGCGCTGGGATGTCGCGACACCGTCGTCGGTGTGCAACCATCCGCTGTTCGAGATCGAGGAGCCCCGTCGTGCCCCCGTTGCCCCAGCACTGCACCGTCGCCGCACTCTACACGTACCCGGTAAAGAGCTGTCGCGGCACGGTCGTAGAGTCGGCCAGGATCTCCCCCACGGGATTCGAAGGCGACCGCCAACTCATGGTTCTTGCCCAAGGCAGGTTCGTCAACCAGGTACGCCTGCCGAAACTGGCGACGGTCGCCACGCGACGGATCGGCCCGACGGCGATCGCGTTCCACACGGTCGGCGGCGCACCGTTCGTCCATTCGGTAACCGCAGACGGCGCGAGATCCACGGTTCCGTATTACGGCAACAGCGTACCCGTGGTCGATCAGGGTGACGCGGTCGCCGCGTGGTTGTCGGAGGCTGTGGGCGCGGAACTCCGCGTCGCGGCCCTGGAGGCGACCTTCCGCCGCTCAGTACCGCTAGACGAATTCGCCGTGGTCGACGGCATCGACCAGTCGCGTTTCGTCGACGTGGCGCCCATCCTCATGACCAACGAGGCGTCGCTAGCCGACCTGAATGCGCGCCTTGACACCCCGGTACCCATGAACCGGTTCCGACCCAACATCGTCATCGACGGCCTGGACGCCTTCGCCGAAGACTCGGTCTCGGAAATGCGCCACGGCAAGGTGCGGCTCGTCCGGGCGACGCACTGCGAGCGCTGCGCCGTGACCTGCACCGACCAGGAAACCGGCCAACGCAGTCCGGAACCCCTGCGGACGCTCAGGTCCTATCGCCACCGCGACAACGGCTACGCCGGGGGTGTGCTGTTCGGTGCCTACATGGGCGTTGAAGGCACCGCCACGATCCGCGTCGGCGACACCTTTGCCGTCGAGGTTCAGGCCCCGTAGCGCCCCAAAGCCAGGGCTGGCCGCGTCCGAAGGGCGCGCCTTCGCCATTCGCTATGCGCCGCCTCCGCCTCCAGCCCAGCCACGCCGAGTAAGCCCATGAATACGATTGCAGCGCTATTGCCCTTTAGGCCATTGCCCATAGACTCAACCGGTTAACGCGAGGTAGCGCGGCCCGGATGAACCGCAACGCCATCAAGGAGACGGACAACGCAGGCGAGGGCCTTCGCGGTAGCGAAGGGGCGTGGTGGCGCCACGCCGTCATCTACCAGGTCTACCCGCGCAGCTTCTTCGACAGCACGGGCAACGGAACCGGCGACCTGCCGGGAATCGCCCGGAAAATGGACTACATCCATTCGCTCGGCGTCGACGCCATCTGGATCTCGCCGTTCTTCAAGTCGCCGATGAAGGATTTCGGCTACGACGTCAGCGACTACCGGGCGGTCGATCCGCTGTTCGGGTCCCTAGACGACTTCGATGTCCTCCTCGAAGAGGCCCACGGACGCGGGCTTAAGGTCATCATCGACCAGGTGATGAGCCACACGTCCGATCAGCACCCGTGGTTTCTCGAAAGCCGCGACGGCCGGCACAACGACAAGGCGGACTGGTACGTCTGGGCCGACGCCCGATCCGACGGCGGTCCGCCGAACAACTGGCTGGCCGTGTTCGGGGGCAGTGCCTGGGAGTGGGAGCCGCGCCGGCGCCAATACTACCTGCACAATTTCCTGGCCAGTCAGCCGGACCTCAATTGCCGCAACCCCGACGTGCGCCGCGCCGGATTGGACAACCTCGAGTTCTGGCTCGAACGCGGCGTCGACGGGATTCGCCTGGATGCCGTCAACTTCTGCATGCACGACCCGGAGCTGCGCGACAACCCGGCGAAACCCGCCCTCGAGAACGAGTTCCTAGGCAGCGGACAAGCCCAGACGCCCTATGCGATGCAGGAGCATGTCTTCGACCACACGCACCGCGACAATCTCCGCTATCTGGAGGACATCCGCAGCCTGCTGGATCGGTATGAAGCTGTCGCCCTGGGCGAGGTCGGCTCGGAACGCTCGCTCAATGTGATCGGCGAATACACCCAGGGCGATCACCGGCTGCACATGGCCTACAGCTTCGACCTCATGGGCCCCGACGGCTCCGCTGGCCACATCAAGCACACCATGGACGCCATCGCCAGCGAGGTTCGCGACGGCTGGTGCTGTCTGGCCATCGGCAATCACGACGTGCAACGGGTCGCCAGCCGCTGGACCGGCGACCGGCCCGACCCCGCCGCCGCGAAGCTCTTTTCCATCCTGCTCTTAAGCCTGCGTGGCGCGGTTTGCCTCTACCAGGGAGACGAACTCGGGCTGCCGGAGGCCGACGTGCCCTTCGATGCGCTCAAGGATCCCTACGGGATCAATTTCTGGCCCGCCTACAAGGGCCGGGACGGGTGCCGCACGCCGATGCCCTGGCAAGCCGAAGCGCCGAACGCCGGGTTCACCAACGCCACGCCGTGGCTGCCGATCGATGCCAGCCACTTCGAGCTGGCCGTCGACCGCCAGCAGGGGAATCCCGACTCCGTCTACGAGTGCGTTCGCGCCTTCCTGCACTTCCGCAAGCGCCAGCCGGCCCTATTGCACGGCGACCTCGAATTTCTGCCGCTTGAGCACAACGTGCTGAGCTTCGTCCGTTCAACTGCCGAGCAGGCACTCTTCATGAGCTTCAATCTCGACGGGACGGAGCGCATCATCCCCTTGCAGGCATTGGCCGTGGACGGGTCGCGGCTTTCCGTGCGGGGCAACTCTGCGACCCGGCAAGGCAGGATCGAAGGCGAATCGCTGGTGCTGCCGGGGCATTCCGTGCTGATCGCCGACATTCGCTGAGCGGTCGAAAGGGGCCGCTCCTCCCCGGCGAGTTCGCCCCAAGCAGTCCGAATAGGTCTGCGGGATGGGACAAGCCCATCCCCTACGATCCGTTCCATACGCTTCGCCATAGGTGCGCAAACGGGGGATGAATACGTATGCAATCCGGCTCTCTGCCGCCACGCCGCCCTATAATGGTGCATCTAAGGGAAATTCCGGATTGGAGTATCGCCATGGCATTTCGTAGTGGGGCCGGTGCGGTCCGCGTTCGAATCCTCATGCTCGGCACATTGGCCTGCATCGGCATGCCAGCGACCGCCCAAGACGACGAGACCGACGACTCCGACATCGAGGTGGTCGTCGTCACCGCGAAGTTCCAGCGCAGTCTTGCGAGCGCCATCACCCAGAAGCAACTTGCCGACACGCAAATCGAAGCCATCGGCATCGAGGACATCGGCGTGCTGCCGGCGGTTTCGATCGCCGATGCGATTGCGACCTTGCCCGGAATCGCCGGCGCCCGGACGGATGACGGCACCATCAGCCAGCTCTCGGTGCGGGGCACCACGGATTTGGCCGTCGGCCTGTTGAACGGTCGCGAGCAGGTCACGGTGGCCACCACCCGCAACGTCGAATACGGCCTCTACCCGCCGGGCGTCATGTCCTCCGTACAGGTGCACAAGACGCCGAGGGCAAGCCTGCCGGAGGGCGGACTCTCCGGCGTGATCAACATGAACACCATCCGGCCCCTCGACTTCAACGAGCGCTCCATCACGATCAACGGCGAGATGGCGAGCTACGCGCTGGCCGACGACGTGATCGGCGGCGACGACTTCGGCGGCCAGGGAAGCATCACCTTCATCGAACAGCTGTCCGACGAGTTGGGCATCGCCGTGGCGGCAGCCTACGCCAGCGAACTGCTCGGCCGGCACGGCGATGTGACGCCGTTCGACTGGCAGCCGTTTGCCGGGGGATTCGGTGCGCCCGCCGACGTGGACGGCGATGGCGTCTTCGGCGAGGCCGTCGTGCCCGCCGGATTCAACATCGCGGCAGCGGGGGGCGTGGAAGACCGCGGCAGCCTGTTCGGCGCATTGCAGTGGAAGACGGACAATGTCGACGCATACGCGGACCTCTTGATGTCCAATCGCGGCCAAGACTTCGAGAACTACGGTGTCAACTTCATCGGCCTGACCGGTCGGTCGTGGGCCCTTGTCAACCCGGTGGTCACCGTCCGCGAAGAAGCCACCACCGCCGACGGCGTCCCCTACGACGAGTACGGCCAAGCGACGATCACCGTGCCCGGGACCAACGCCAGCGGGTTCGGCAGCGGCGGCAGTTCGTCGTACAACCAGCTCACCGTCATTGACCAAGACATCCTCAGCACCGGGGTGAACCTGAAGGTCTACAGCGGTGCCTGGACGCTCGAAGGCGACGTGAGCTATTCGTCGGCAGAGCACTTCTTCGACGGCGTCTGGGCTACGGTGCACGGCGCGCCGTCGGGCGGATTTGGCGGTCCCGTGTTCACGCTGACTTACTCCGCTTTGGGCGATACGCCGACCCTGTCCGTTGCTGAGAACCTGCTCGATCCGTCCATCTGGGTACCACGCCAGTTCGAGTTGAACGACTTCGGCAACGACGACCAGCAGACCGCCTTTCGTGCCGCGGCAAGCCGGGACCTGAACGACACGGGGTTCACGTCCGTGTCGTTCGGCGCACGCTTGGTTGCCCGCGAGAAGAACTACGAGCGAATCGAGAACCGGTTCACCGCCGCGTACGTTCCGGACGACCCCACCGATGTGCTCGACGACTCCTTCGTCCGCGGCACCATAGACACCGACAACGGGCCATCCTTCCTAGCCTGGGACGTCGGGCGGCTTGAGAGCCGTTTCTCCCGAAAGGTTCCCCAAAGCGATGCGGCCTTGCCGCCCCCGCTTGCCCGGAACACCCAGTTGCTGGAGTCCGGCGCCATCGAGGAGGACAGCTTCGCCGCCTACGCCCAGTTGGACTTCGAATCCACATGGGCCGACATGCCCGTGCACGGCAACCTGGGTCTGCGCTACGTCAGCACGGAACTGGTCGCGCCCGGCTGGACGACCCCCCAGCGCGAAACCGTGGCCGCGATGCGAATCAATCCCGAAAACGACTACACCGAGGTGCTGCCGAGCGTCAACGTGGCCTTCGACGTTGCTGAGAGCCAAAAACTCCGCCTTGGCGTCAGCCGCGTCATGAACCGCGCCCCCCTCGACGACATGCGTTCGTCGGAAGCGATCTTCATCAGCGGTTTCGGCGCAAACGGCAACGCAGGCAACCCCATGCTGCAGCCCACCGTTGCCAACCAGCTCTCGGTGTCCTACGAGTGGTACCCGGCTGAGGCGACCTCCTTCGTCATCGCCGCCTACAACCTCGACCTCGACAGCTTCATCGGCACGGACTTCGTGGTGAAACCTGTCATCGACGTGGGTAGCAATCCCGTTGATGTCACGTTCCAGACGACCGCCAACGGCGACGGCGGCTATATCCGCGGGTACGAATTCGCGGCCAATACGACTTTCGGCTTCGTCAACTCCGCGCTGGACTCGCTGGGCACGAGCTTCAACTACGCGTACACGGACTCCGATGTCCTGCCCGTCGCACCGGCAGGACAGGGCGTGGCGCTCACCGGCCTGTCGGAGAGGGTCTGGAACCTCGCCCTGTGGTGGGTTGGCGGCAACATCGAGGCGCGCGTCGGCTGGGACTACCGCAGCGAATACGTCGAGCCGAACGTGTTCGGCAACTTTCTGCACGTCGACGAGACCCTCTTGACCAGCTTCCAGGTCTCCTACGACATCAACGAGGACCTGCGGGTCGGCGTGTTCGGTAGGAACGTGGGGGACGAGGTGCGCCGCAAGTACACCTTCAACATCCCGGAACGCACGGAGTTCAACAACTACTACCGCACCACCTACGGGGTGAAGGTCTTCTACCAACTGTAGGGGACGGGCTTGTCCCGTCCCGCATGCACGTTGTGCCCACGTCGCCGCGTCGCGAATCCGGGCGACCACGCGCCCTAACGGGCGCGATAGGGTCGCCCCTACGGGCTTACGCGATCGTCGGCTTCGCGGTCCTGCTGACAGCCTGCGGCGGCGGATCCGGTGGCGGCTCGGCCCCGCCCCTGGTCGAACCGCCAACGACGCCGCCGCCCGCACCTCCGCCACCCGACGACACGACTTTGTTCGTGGATGGGACGGATGCCTCGGGCATCGACTTCACCGTCGGCTACGAGGAGCCGATGCGGAATCACGAAGTGCCCTACATCCTGCCAA
>JAPPKV010000534.1:0-527 GCA_028819775.1 Gammaproteobacteria bacterium
TCGAGGACGTGGTCGGGGAGGTGTGGGGATTCGAACCCGAAGTGTTGTACGATGGGCTGCCGTCGGGTGGTGTCGCGTTTGCGGATTCCTCTGCCTGGGCCATCAAGATCGCCGACAATCTCGGCGAGGTTTCTCACATCCTTCGGCGACCGCTGCGGCCCCCGCCGGTGACGGAGGCGATGAGACGCGCGGAACGCGAGCGGCGCCTCGAAACGCGTCGGAACCGGGGGGTTACGGTGCTCGCGGGGCAAGCACAAGTGCCTCCAGCAGCCCAAGCGATCTTTGATCGCTTTCGAGCCGTGCACTTGGACGCCATCGAGAACATGCAGTTTTTCCCCGAGGTGCCCGTGATCGCGGCTCTCCGCGCAACCTGGGATGGTAACCTTTGGGTCGAGCGGAGCATGGAGCCGGGTACAAGCGAGCCGGGTCCGATCGACGTGGTCGCACCGGATGGGCGCTACGTCGGCACCTTTCCCGCCGGACGGCTCGAAATGCCGGAGGCCTTCGGTCCCGACGGTCTGGCTGCC
>JAPPKV010000534.1:537-10693 GCA_028819775.1 Gammaproteobacteria bacterium
CCTCGGCCTCCACGAGCCCGGTCGTGACTTGTACGGTTGGTTGACCCTCAGGAAGCGGCCCGGTTGGCCACGCGAGCCCTCCCGAGCTGAATCTTCGACGGAACGATGGCTGATTGGAGTGCGTCCAATCGAACCAGATTGTATGGTTACCAGCCGGAACCAACAGAGTTTAACGCTGCAGGAGACGAACCATGGGCGGGAAGAAGACGCGGGGACGGACGGGGCGCGCGATGACCCTTTCAGTGCCGCCGCTGTCCATCGCGGCAGTCGTCGCGCTGGCCGGACCGCTCGCCGCCCAGGACGTGATCGAACTGCCGGCCGAAGACCGTTCGCTCGACGCCGACTTCGAGGAAATCTACCGCGTGGGTTCGCTGGACGGAGATGGCTGGGACACCTTCGGTCGCGTTGCCACGGTCGGCTTCGACAGTGGCGGCAACCTCTATATCCTCGACACCTACGCGGTGCGGATCAACGTCGTCGACCTGCAAGCCAACCTGGTGCGCCAGTTCATTCAGGAAGGGGAAGGCCCCGGGGAGTTCGGAAGCGACACCGCGCCAGCGTTGGAGTTCGCCGTCATCGGGGACGGGCGGGTGGCCGTCTACGACCTGGGACGCATGGGATTCACCCTTTTCGGCACCGACGGCACATTCGAACGCATGGTCCGCTTTCCCGGTGCGCAGACGAGCTCCGCAATGATTCCCGGCATTCAGGCGTTCCCGGGAATGGATCGAGTCCTCGCGACATCCGAGGTCTCCTATCTGAGAAGGACCGCGCCCAATCCGGACGACGAGGCGTCGGAACCCTCGTTCCGGCATGTCCTGAGCTATGATGTGAGCGGCGACGACGTCCGCATCGACTCGGTTGCCGCCGGATGGAGGCCCCCTGGTGATCCGGAGGGATTCAGGCCGGTGCTCAGGGCGGGCGTGCTGCCCAGCGGAGCGGTCGTGTACACCGACTCTTCTTCGTATGCGATCAAGTTTGCGGGGCCGGACGGCCGCGTGACCCGGGTCGTGACCCGTCCGTTCCAGCCCCGCCCCGTGACGGGGCGCATCAGGACCGCCGAGATCGAGCGGCGCCTGGAGGCACTCGGAGACGGCCGCGGCGAAACCCCCCTGGCGCAGCGAATGATCGAATTCCGTCGCGGCCAGATCGAGGCGATGGAGTTCTTTGACGAGATCCCGGTGGTCGTCGGCCTGAGAACGAGCTGGGCAGGCACCATCTGGGTCCTTCACCGGGGTGACGGGGACACGGAGGGCAACCGGATCGACCTCATTTCGTCCGACGGAGACTACTTGGGCACCTTCCCGCCCGGCTCCGCCGCGATGCCTTCCGCCTTCGGCCCGAACGGCCTCGTGGCCTTTGTGGAGACGGACGACCTGGACGTGCCCTATGTGGCCGTGAAGCGATTGCCGGAGGGGATGCGCTGATCCGAGGATCGAGAGTCGGTCCATGAACGAGGCGGTACGATGAAACGAGTTGGCTGCCAGGTCTTGGCGACCCTGCTCGCTGCGCCGGTCGTCGCAAGGACCAGTCGTTGAACCTCGGCATAGGGTCAGCCGGACCCAGACCGCGTGATGTCGTACCATCGTGATCGTACCGCGCGCCGGTCGGCGACCGCCATCATCGTTGCGATGACCGATCGCGGGCAATACTCGTTCAACGCCGTGTCGAAACCGGAACCGTCATCGACCCCGAAAGGGTTACGCGATCTCCGTCCTGCTCGGCGACCACTCTCATGGACCCCGTCACCGTGACCGTCCCGATGCCGTCCGCCGTCGCTTCGACGGTGAGCGGGCCGGTTGTACGTTCCCGCCACGTCGGGGAACCGACGGACCCGTCAAGCTGTCGCACGCGGCTACCGCGGCGAGAGCGAACGCGGAAAGCAGATCGAAGGTGCGTAGTTCTGGTGTTCGGGGTCGCCTCGTTTTTCGTTCTCGGGTATCGGTGTTCAGAAGCGCCATGCGACCCCCGTCGTCAGCAACGGGTATAATCGGAGCACTGCGAGACCGCCTTCGAGGTCGGAGTGCTCGGTTTCGAGATCGGCGGCAAGCTCCGCTAGCCCGCACCCCGCCTGGACCGTCGCCCGCCCGCTCTCCGGCAGGCTGAAACTGCAAGAGGCGCCCTCGAATTCCGCTCTGCCCGAACCGGAAAGCCTCGGCGCGCCCTGGAAGAGCACGCCGGCGTCGATGAACCAGCCGAAACCACGGCCCCGCCCCCTTCCGCTCGTCCATCCTGTTCCCCAGTACGGAGCCAGCGCATTGAACGCGAGCGTCGCCTCCAATGTGCCGCGATAGCCGCCACCGCCGAGCCCGACATCGCGCGGGCCGGTGGCTAGCGACAACTCGTTGACGTTGAACAATCCGCCGAACGTGACCCGGAAGCCGTTCTGGAACAGATGGAAGTCGCCCAACAGTCCCGCAGAAAGGAGTTGCAGGTCGACGGAATACGCGTTCCCTCCGACCTCGACCCCTCCACGTCGCAGCTGAGCCCAGTTGCCCACGGCGCGAGCCGAGAACGACGGGGCAAGGTCGTTTCCCAGCGACAGCCCGACTCCCAGCGTACTCGCTTGAAGCGCTACGGAAGCCTGCGCGCTTGCGGTGGCGGGCATGGCTCCCGCCAATGACAGGAATGCGACCGATGCGGTGATGGCCGCAGTCGCTCTGGCCCTTCTAGTAGGCGATACTGCTCTTGGGCTCCAGCGGCCCGAAGCCGGAGAGATACTACCAAGTTCCGGTCGCAACTCCGTTCTTATCTTGGCGTACATCTGTACAACATAGGGGTTCAAATCCGATGCGCGGCCGAGCAATCGCACGATTTCGGCGAGATTATGGCGACTATTGTTCGGTCCCGGGGGGGACGGGCGGTGATCGACGGCTCAGCCTCGTTGCACGAGCGGATCGAGGCGCTGGAGCGGCGCGTTTCCGAGTTGAGCCGCGCCGCCGTGCGCATCAGCGCCAGCCTCGACCCCGAACGCCGTGCTGCAGGAGGTTGTCGAAGGCGCCCGCGCGCTGACCGGTGCGCGCTACGGCCTGATCACGACGGTCGACGAGGCCGATCCAGAGGCGCACATGTGACATCGGGGTGCATGTGCGCGGATACGCGATGCGGACGTGCGCGTCCGCGACCATCGCCCCACTCAGCGGGATTCGGGAGAATTCCATTTCCCTGGCGGACCACGTGCCACGCGCCAGCGATGAACTCCACGTTGTTGCGGGAGACCATGACCTGCGGGTACCCGTCCTCCGAGATCGCAATCATCCAAGTGCGGAGATGCGGCAGTCGCGCCCGCTCGAACCGCTCATAGTCTTGCGTTAGTACTGCGCGTGCCGCCTCTTCGGCCCGCGCCGCCGCCGACAGATACCACAACTCTACCACCCGTCCCGCAGGGGAGCCATCCCTGAAGGCGGTGGCGGCCTGCAGCTCGAGGCTTTCAGCCCGCTCCGCAGGGCTGGGTACCTGCGCGGTGCGGGGCTAGTAAGTCGAACCCGTTTGCAAGGGGAATCATAGCCTGTCACTTGACTTGACAGGGCGTCTTAGCCGCCCGGTCGCGTTCCGCGAGCCCGGATCACTTCATCGGCCATCATCTCCTCCGCGAGGGGTGGCGGCAGCAGCGCGGCGTCGGCCGCGACCCCGGCCACCCGCTGTCCCCTGAACGTGACTTCGACCACTTCCAGCTCGCCGAGCGTCACGCTGACGGCGGTGCTGTCGAAATAGAACGGTGGACTCCCCATCCAGTCCTGAGGGTTTGCGAATGCTTTGACCGTATAGTCTCCCGGCGGCAGCTTGCGGAAGATGAACTGGCCCGGCCCGACATCACCGCTGAGAACGGTATCGGAGACTGGCCCGGAGAGCGTGACCCTGACGTTGCTGGCGAGCCAACTGTCGCTGACCGAGTCCGCAACCATGGTCTGCCCCCAGATGGAGGCGTGTTGACGCTTTACCGGACAGGAGGATCTTTCGCCCGGTATCCCCTCCAGCCACCAGGCGGGCGTCAGCGTACGCAGCTCGATGGCGGCGGGCTCGAACGAGTAGCCTTCCAACGCCGAGAGAGTCAGGTCGGAGATGCTGTACCGGCCGGCCGACAGCCCCATCACGTCGCCCGCGTGATCGCCGTCCGTGCCGCTGACGCAGCCATGCCAGTGAATCCCCGAGGACGCGGGCACACCCGGCCATTCGGCGGGAATCGGCCGCCCCGTCATGCGCTCAAGCGTGCCGATGACCTCGGGGCCGGTGTGATACCACCATTCGGCCGTCGGATGGCTGCCACCCATGATCGGCTCGATCGGGTGGCGCTCGATGTGTTCCCACCAGTGCTCCGACAGGCCGACGCCCAGGGTGTGGCCGATCTCATGCAGGATCGCCTCCTCAGTCCACTCCAGAAGCCGACCCTTGGCCGTGTGCTGCTCCAGCCAGCTCGCGTAGGGGTTCCAGCCGATGACGCCGTGCGTCGCCTGTCCTTCGATGTCCTGGAGGCATCTCGTCGCCCACACGCCCTCGCGTTCGGTGTCGTCCGGCATGATGACATAGAGGTTCAACCCCGGCGCCAGAGTGTCGCCATGCGTGAGCGGCACCGTGTGGCCGGAAATCACGCATGGACCCGATCGGGTGACGGTGCCCCGCACCACGGGCGCGGTTGGTGCGAGCACTCGCGCCCAGCGGGCGGCGGCGCGATCCGCAGCGGCGTAGAACCCCTCGAACGGCTCGCGCTCGCTCGAGTAGGTGAGGTGGATCGGGTACGGGTGGTGGTCCGTCGTGTATGCGTTGAAGTCGATCCGCGCCTCCTGCCCATCGGGATCTCTGGCCATCACGGTCACCGTGGCTTCGCCCAGCGCACGGGCCTCCAGCATGACCACCGGCCCCACCGTTCGCACAGTCACAATCGCCAGATCGGAACTGGTTGCCTCGTGCGTCAGCGGGTCGCCATCAGGATCGTTGAAGGTCTCGGCTACGTTTATCTCCATCGGCGGATCTTCGATCATCAGGCCCTGCGTCGATATTGTGCGAGACGCGACCGGCGGGCGGTTCACCACCACCACGAAGGAAATCACCGCCGACAAGCCAGCAGGGTCCGAAGCCGCCACCGTCACGGTTCCCTGGCCACCGATGCTTCCGCCCGTCATGTCCACCTGGCTTCCGTTCATGGAGACGCGGACAACCGCCGTGTCGGAACTTGAGGCGGTGAACGTTAGGGGATTCCCGTCCGGGTCGCTGAAGTGGGTCGCCACCTGTATGGAAAGGTTCGACCCCGGTCCCGGTAGCCGTTGCCGAGGGATCTCGCCCACAGTGGTCGGAGCCTGATTGGCGGGCGTGGCATCGGGCGGAACGATCTCGGGCTCGCATGAAGCGATTGCGAGACACAGGAGTACGGCGGTGGGGACACGGCGCGACATTCGGGGCTCCCAGGGCCCTGGCTCCAACATCATGACCCGGAAATCGGCGGACTCGGCAACCTTGCAAGGCCTGCAACTTCAGTATAACAACTTGACGGGTCCGATGCCGCCCGAGATGGGCTAACTCCGTAGGTTGGATGACCTGATCCTCCAAGGCAACGGCTTGACCGGCTCGGTCCCGGCAGCACTCGGCAACTTGTCAACTCTGAGGTGGCTGGTTCTCGACGAGAACGCGCTGACCGGGCCTCTCCCCGCGAGCCTTGCAGATCTCACCAGACTGTCACGAATCACATTCGACGGGAACGATGGCCTCTGCGCCGGGCACGTCCGACTTCATCTCCTGGCTTCAGCGGATATCGACGCGGCGCGGGCCGTTGTGTAACGAGGCCCGGCTCCCACTCGCGGAGTTCCGGTACGCGGACACCGACCTGTGCGTCCCGCCCGGCACCAGCTTCCAGGCGTGGCTCGCCGCCATTCCGTCGCACGAAGGCACCGGAGTCGAGTGCGCCCCGCTCTCGGATCGCCAGTCCTTGAGATCTTCTACGAAGCGAACGGCGGTCCGAACTGGACCCGCAACGACTACTGGCTCTCGGACGCGCCGCTGGGGGAGTGGCACGGGGCGGAGACCGACGCGTCGGGAAGGGTCGTGCGACTGGAAATGGCGAAATATGATCCGGCGCACGACGATGTGATCGGCAACAACTTGGTCGGGACGATCCCGGTCGAGCTGGGACAACTCGCCAGCCTGGAAAGGCTGGTCCTCGTAACGGGAGGTCCGTGGACCTAACCGTTCGGTCGAGCCGTGGATTCCTTCTGTTCCCCCGAAGGCACGGCGAATTGGTTGATCCAAGTGACGACTTCGGCCCGGCGCGTATCGGAGAGATGGATAGCCCGGGCGATTTCGTAGACGGAGAGCCCGGCCCGGGAAAGAAGCCGCTTGAGATCCCAAATTCGGATGCAGGCGAAGACGTGCCAGAGTTGCGACCACTCCCGCCCTTTCAGTTGGGTCGCGCGAAAGGTGCGCGCCAGCGCCGCGCCGCTTGGCCGCTCGGGCATGCCCGCCAAGTGGTCGGCGGCGAGTGAGGCAACGATGTCGTGCGCCTCTTCGGCGACGCCGGGGGGCGCCGAGGCGGACCAGGCCAGCGGACAGTCGAACCAGGAGAGCGGCAGGGGGCGAAGCGGTTCGGCGAGTTCAGGCCAGACGCCGAACACGGTGAGCGGTTTGCCGGCCCCGCCGATCAGGGAGCCGTGTTCACCCTAGGCTTCCCTGCGCGGGTCCCCGCCGTGACTGAGGCACGCCTCGACCCTCCGGCGCTCGTAGCGCGCGAACAGCTCCTCGCGGGTGAGCGCTCGCTCCGGGTCGTCCGGCGGGGGGTGGAAGTAGGCGTGTCGGACCTTGGCGAGATCGAGCATGGATCGGCCTACCTGTCCCAAGTGAACCCGCGGTCGCCACCCGGCGGCCGCGAACGGATGTGGTCCTGAAGTGCTCGGTTAACCAGCTCGACGGGGCTCTTCTCACCGTCCAGATGGCGCCCGAGAGTCTTACGGACCGCTTCCAGCGGTTCAGCGGGTCCGTGGGGCAGATTGAGATCCGCCAAGGGGGCCATTACCCTTTCGCCGGTCCCCGATTCGATGGTTGCGAAGCGGCGGTCTTCACCCCGTCCCAAACCTAGAGCGACCCCGCGTACTGCGCACCGCGCACCCCACGTTCGAGGCCTATCGTGGCTCTCCGGTCGTGGCGGCAGCCGCGAGGCCACACCGGCGTCTGAACCGACCACCAATCGACCTGGCGGAACGCGTTGTAAGGGTTCCCCTCCTGCGTCGATGGCCGTCCAACCGGAAGGGAGCAAGCCTGACATGCGCCGCAGCCATGGCCTGCAACCAACTTGAATCCAGGAATCCAACCGGCTAGACTCACCCATGGCGGATTCAACCCTTCGGACAGACTAGGCCAACCACGATGGACGCCGGCAGCAGCACCGCGAGAGCCAGTAGGCTGCGGGACGCCTCGGCCGTTGGGTCCAACGCAACGTACGATTTGTTCCTCAGCTTTTCCAGCGAACACGAGGCCCTGGTTGACTTGTTCCGGGACCATGTCCGGGGGCGTCTGTCTCTGCTGTCATTCAACGATTCGTCAATGCCTCTAAGGGCTGCGGAAGCGTGGCAGTACAACGCGGAACGATTGATCCGATCGTGTCGTGCCACGCTCTGTTTAGTCGGCGATACTACCTACATGAGTGAGCCCGTCAATTGGGAGATACGGAAGAGCGTCGACCTTGGCAAGCGCGTGCTCGCCGTCTATTTGCAACCGACCGCGTCGCTTCCAGTAGCCCTCTCGGAGATCGGGGTTACACCGTTGCCATGGGATGTCGATGCAATCATGGATGAGTTCAATGACCGATGACACCCAGGCAGTCGAAGCCGCCCTATATGGACACGACGAACTGACTGATGAGAAGGCAGAAGCTCTGTTGACTCAGTACAAGCTCTTTGTTGAGACTTCCGAAGCACTCGTTCTTCGTCGGCAAGGCGTCAACAACTTCTTCCTCTCGGTAAACTCGCTGCTACTTGCCGCCGCAGGTCTTCTCCTGCGAGACAGTGACTCAAGTAAGCTAGAGGCCCTAGTGCTCATCGTGCTCGCGACCGGAGGAGTAACGCTGTGTGTCGTGTGGCGTAGATTGATTACATCATTTCAGCAATTGAGTAGCGGAAAGTTCAAGGTAATCCATCAGCTCGAAAACAGGCTGCCGGCAAGGATGTTTGCGGCGGAATGGATCGCTCTCGGCAGCGGCGATGATCCCGAGAAATACCGACCCTTTACCAAAGTGGAATCCAAGACTCCATTGGTGTTCGGCGTGATCCAGTCACTACTAGTGGTGGTCGGTTTCTGGATGCTGTTGGGGTGATTCAGGGGTGAATATGATGCAAGCACACCATATTGCCATCTTCATTAGTCATTCGTGGACCTATTCGGAGCACTACGACAAACTTCGCGAATGGATATTTGATCGACCATGGAACGTTGACGGGGTGCCATTGGTGTTCAACGACCAATCCGTTCCCAAGGACGACCCAATCCATGACGCGCCAACGACACGTGCGCTGGAGAACGCGATTCTGCACCGAATTGATGGCAGCGACGTAGTTGTCGTACCGACCGGAATGTACTCCAGCCATAGTAAGTGGATCGGCAAGGAGATCAAAGGTGCGAAAGCGAAGGACAGGCCAATACTGGGAGTCAATCCACGGGGCCAACAGAGGCGGTCGTCGGTAGTCGCCGGTGCCGCCAGAAAGATCGTAGGCTGGAACAGCCAAAGTGTCCTTAATGGCATTTGGGAGTTGCGCAACAGCCCTGAGCAACAGTAAAGATTGCGGCAATTCGGCAAGTCCGCGCCCGGGTCGGGTTCCGGCGCTTACTCCCAATCCCCCTCCTCGTCCCTGCGGAGTGCGTCGGTGAGTTCCGAATCCCCCTCACCCCGCCGGACAGATCGTTCGGCAAGGCCCAAACGCCGGCCGAGGTCGGCGAGCCCGGCCGTCCGGGTAACGGCGTAGATGGCGACCGCGGTGGCGGTGAGGGCGAGCACGGTGTGAAGCGCGAGCGCGATGCCGCTGGGCGAGGATCGCGGGCCAGCGGGCGCCGAGGTAGTCGAGGCGGGCTCCGCCGACGAGGAACGCCGATCCTGCGATGGCTGCGGTGAGGCCCGCGCTGATCTTCCAGGGCTGCAAGGGTGGTTCTCCGTGGGGTCAGAGTTCGACGGAGGCGGGGTTGCGGTCGGCCGGCCCCTTGAGCCAGGAGCCATCGCCGCCGTCTCCGAGCCCGAGGCTTCGGAGGAGGTTTGCCGCGGCGGGTCCGTTGGCGTGGAGCCGGAACCCCGCGGCGGCCTTGGCCCGGACGGCCGGTTCGCGGTAGTTGCCGGAGACGGCCTCGATATTGACGCGGCCGGTGCGCCCGGCGGCGGCGGCGTACTCGATCTGGGCGTCGGGGTAGAGCACCCGTCCCTCGTCGTCCACGGGGAACCCGAGTTCGCGGGCGATCCAGGCCGCTCTGCGTCGGCGGCCCGCTTGCCGTCCTTCAGCCGGGCCGACTCGCTCCCGCGCGCGACGGCGCTCTTGAGTTCGGTGCCGAGCCGTACGCGCCGGACGGTCGCGCCCCGTTCAAGCAGCCGTTCCCGCTCCTTACCACAAGCGCGGTAGACGGCGGTGTCGTGGGCGGCCTCGGAGGGCCGGACGCGGGCGAACCGGATCGCCTGGCCTGGATCCATCCCCCGCTCGGCGGCCCGTTCGCGCGCCTCGGCGACGCCCTTGCGGGTGAGCGTGAGCACCTTGAACGGGTTGCCCTTCGGTCCGGTCGCGGTGTGCTCTTCGACCAGTCCGTCGCGGATCCAGCCGTTGACGGCCCGGCGGGTGGTGTAGGGGTGCCGCCGAAGCGGGCCTCGGCGAGGTCGTGGTAGGAGACCGCGCCGTGGACGCCGATGTCGGGACGGCGCCCGGGCGCATCGATCTTCGAAGGAGATGGACCCGCGCTCCCGTCTCGCGGACGCCGCGCTGGCCAACCGCAAGGTGGCCCGCGCGGGCGGGGGTCCGAGGAGGACGCGGCGGCGGTCGGTCCCGACGTTCGAGAAGGCGGCGGCCAAGGTGTTCGCCGTGCATCGCCCCAACTGGACCGACCGGCACGCGGGCCAGTGGATGTCCACGCTGCGCATGTACGCGGTTCCCAGGATCGGCCGGAAGCGGGTGGACCACGTCTCGCCCGCCGATGCCATGAG
>JAPPKV010000411.1:0-3979 GCA_028819775.1 Gammaproteobacteria bacterium
CGTAGAGCAGCCTCGGCATCATCGCCGTGGCGCGGTCCCGGGTGTTCTTGGTGGGCGCCCCCCAGAACGCCTCCTGGGCGACGTTCTCGCGGCGCCGCTCGGCGGGTGTCATATTGAGCGAACGTCTTACCCGGCCGCCGTTGATCTGCATCGCGCGCACGGCCGCGTCACCGCCGATCTTGCGCATCGCGTCCCCCACCACGGGTCCGTATTCGAGCCAGTGACCGTCCGCGTCGATCACCGGGTGACCGAGACTCTCCCGCAGTCGCGCACCGTTGCTTGCCATCGCCTCCTCCCCTTCGGCCACGTGCAGGGTCTAGCTTAACCGACACTCGAGAGATTGCGTAGCGAGCCGCGGCAGCGCGCATTGACGTGGCTGACGCCGGACACGCATCATCCATCCGGTTTGCCGTCGGGGAGTTGCCCGAGTCGCGGCCGGGAGGCGTCGGATATGGAATTCGCGATACGATGCTCGGATCGATTGCTCAACCGTTTCATGGACGATGTGCGGTCACGCTGCGACAACGTCGTCGTTGCGTTTATTTTTCGATTATCTAGCGCATCGCGATGAGGAGCTTTTGGACACGCAGAAAAGCCATGGCAACTCGCGAAGGTTGCGTTTTCTCGGTTCTGGGACCGGATTTAGGCCCGGTCCGCGTTGGCCGAAAGTGAACACACTATGATGTCGCATCGACAATTTTCTATTTTTTTGTTTTCTAAGATTGTCTGGAGCACGGTTTTTGTGCCTCCTTGCTCCGCAGCTATAGCCCGGTTTTCGTTCGACGAAAACAAATAAGGGACGACGATCACGCAGGCCTTACCGGTATTCGGTTGGAGATGGATTCTGAATCGATGGAATTTCCGAGAAGCATGATTTCGTTGGATTTCGCGACGGGGAATCCGCGGATGATCTTCCGCTTCAGACAGATGCTGGTATGAATCGTGAGTGATCGCATCCGCAGCGACGATTCCGGTCCGGGTCTTGCCCGGCTGACCGTCGACCTTGGCGCGCTGCGGGAGAACTACCGTCGAGTCGCCGACGTCGGCAGTCGCACGGCGGCGGTTGTCAAGGCGGACGCCTACGGCCTAGGTGCGGTTCGCGTCGTCGAAGCACTCTGCAGAGAGGGTTGCCGGGATTTCTTCGTCGCCACGGAGTCGGAAGGGATCGCGGTGCGGGCCGGCACCCGGGATTCGAACATCTTCGTGTTCTCCGGACCGCCGAGCGACCGCAGTGCGGCGGCCATGGTGCGCCACGCATTGACGCCGGTGCTGAACGACGAGAAGCAGTTGCAGCGGTGGAGGGAACACCGCGAGACGCCGGTCGCCGTTCACGTCGACACAGGAATGCACAGACTCGGTTTCGACCACGGGGCCGTCTCGCGGGCGATGTTCGACGGATTCAACGTCGCGGTGGTGCTTTCGCACCTCGCCTGCGCCGACGATCCGGCCCACCCGATGAACAATCTCCAAGCCGACCGCTTCGAGGCCATCCGGCCGCTGTTCCCCAACGCGTTGGGCAGTCTCGCCAATTCCGCGGGAGCGCTTAATGGAATTGAGTCGGATATGGCCCGCGCCGGTATCGCGCTCTACGGCGGCAATCCCTTTTCGACAAGGCCAAATCCCATGTTGCCCGTTGCCACGCTGGAAGCGCTTGTCGTCGCGTTGCGCACGGTCTCCAAGGGCCAGCCGATCGGCTACGGGGGCACATACATCACGGAACAAGCGACGCGGATCGCCGTGCTGGGCGCTGGGTATGCGGACGGGATCCCGCGGGCGTTGTCCCCGGATGCCCGGGTCGCCTTCCGGGGCCATCGGTTGCCCGTCGTGGGCCGCGTGTCGATGGACCTGCTCCACGTCGACGCCTCGGGCACCGAGGCCGGTATTGCGCTTGGCGACTGGGTGGAGGTCTTCGGGCCCACGGTCGGAATCGACGAGACCGCCGCGTGGGCGGGAACGATCAGCTATGAACTCTTGACGCGGTTGGGAAGCCGGGTACAGCGGTTCTACACCGGCCAGTGAGCTATCATCGCTGCCTTTGCGACCTAAGGACACAGGAAATGCCGACGATCAACCCCGACGGTCTTCTTGCCGGGCAGGTGGCCGTGGTGACCGGCGCGAGCCGCGGCATCGGCGAGGCGATTGCCAAGCGCTACGCGATGGAGGGTGCCAAGGTGGTCGTATCGGCCCGTTCTGTCGCTCCCGAGGATCACTTCCTGCCGGGCTCGATCAACGAGACGGTGCGGGCGATCCGCGCCGCGGGCGGGGAAGCGATGCCGGTCAGGGCCGACTTGTCTCGGGCGGAAGACCGGCACAACCTGATCACCGCGACGGAAGCCGCCTACGGACCGGTCGACATCCTCGTCAACAACGCGGCGGTGACCTGGTTCATGCCGGTGACCCGGTTCGCCGAGAAGCGCTTCCGGATCATGATGGACGTTCAGGTCTGGGGGCCCTTCGAACTGGCGCAGCTCTGCCTGCCGTCGATGCTGGAGCGCGGCGCCGGCTGGATTCTGAACATCTCCTCGCATGCGGCGCTCCATCCCGATGCCAAGGCGCCGGGCGGCCACGGCGGCACCGTCTACGGCATGTGCAAGGCCGCCCTGGAACGATTCACCACGGGATTGGCGCAAGAGGCCTACGGCACGGGTGTGGCGGTGAACGTCATCTCGCCGGGCCTGGTGGCAACGCCGGGCGTGGTCCACCACAAGCTGATCAACGAGTCCAACAAGGACCGCGTGACGCCGGTGGAGCACATGGCCGAGGCCTGTCTGCGCCTGTGCCATGGCGACCCCGCCGAGATCACCGGTCGCATCGACTACGCCGACCAGGTGATCGAAGAGTTCAAGCTGGAACCCGCCGACATCATCTGACCCATCGTGCCGCGCCCGGTTGACCCGGTAAGCGGGGTGGAATAGCGCCGTGACACGCCTGCACAACGAGTTGGACCTCGGCCCCTATTGGTTGCCGTTCACCGCGAACCGCGCCTTCAAGTCGAATCCGCGGCTGGTCGTCTCCGCATCCGGCACCCGCTACCGAACCGACGACGGTCGCGAACTGCTCGACGGCATGTCGGGCATGTGGTGCTGCAATGCCGGCCACAGCCACCCGCGCATCGTCGAGGCGATCCGCCGGCAAGCCGCCGAACTGGACTATGCGACGGCATTCCAGGTGGGCCATCCGACGGTATTCCGACTGGCCGAACGGTTGGCCGGCATGGCGCCGGCCGATCTCGACGCCGTGTTCTTCACCAACTCGGGGTCCGAGTCCGTGGACACGGCGCTGAAGATCGCGCTCGCCTACCACCACGCGCGGGGCGAGCCATCACGGACCCGGTTCGTCGGTCGGGAGCGCGGCTACCACGGCGCCGGCTTCGGGGGCATGAGCGTCGGCGGCATCGGCAACAACCGCAAGGCCTTCGGGGCGCACCTGCCCGGTGTCGTCCATCTCCCCCAGACCCACGACCTCGAACACCAGGCGTTCAGCCGCGGCCAGCCGACCTGGGGCGCCCACCTGGCCGACGAGCTGGAGCGGATCGTGGCGGTCAACGACGCGTCGACCATCGCCGCGGTCATCGTCGAGCCCTTCGCCGGGTCTGCGGGTGTCCTCGTGCCGCCGGTGGGCTACCTGGAACGGCTTCGGGAGATCACCCGCCGGCACGGCATCCTGCTCATCTTCGACGAGGTGATCACCGCCTTCGGCCGCCTGGGAACCGCGTTCGGGGCGGAGCGGTTGGGCGTCGTCCCGGATCTCATCACGGTGGCCAAGGGCATCACGAGCGGCGCGGTGCCGATGGGTGCCGTGCTGGTCCGCGACGAGATCCGGAACACGGTCGTTCAAGACGCGCCCGACGGCATCGAGTTGTTCCACGGCTATACCTACTCCGGTCACCCCTTGGCCCGCGCCCCCCCGCGGGGGGGGGGGGGTGTGTGGGGGGGGGGGGGGGGGTTTGGGCGGGGGGGGGGTGAAGGGCCCCGAGGGG
>JAPPKV010000411.1:3989-10671 GCA_028819775.1 Gammaproteobacteria bacterium
CCCTTGGCCAGCGCCGCCGCGATGGCGGCGCTGGATGTCTACGAAGCGGAAGGGCTGTTCGAGCGGGCCCGGAATCTCGAACCCGTTCTCGAACAAGCGTTGCACGCCCTGGCGGACAAGCCGAACGTGATCGATGTGCGCAACATCGGCCTTGCCGGGGCCGTCGAACTGGCACCGCGGGACGGCGCGCCGGGGGCCCGGGGAAGCGAAGCCTTCGGTGCCGCCTTCGACCGCGGCGTTCTGGTCAGGGCCACGGTCGACATCGTTGCCGTGGCGCCGCCGCTCGTGGTGTCGGAGGAGGAGATCGAAACCATCGCGGCGGTGTTGGGAAGCGTGCTGGACGAGCTAGCGTGAACAGGCGAAGTAGGCGCGATCCGCCGCACCCAATGCCCCGTGCCGCAGGCGGAACCGCTTGGCAGCGCCCTCGCTTCTCGCGACTGCGGAATTTCCCTCTCTGAGAAGCTACTAGGGCTTGCCGCATCCCAAGCTGTCTGATAGTTTGACGGTCGAGGCCAGCGGTCGCCGCCTGCGTGCCTCCGTAGGTGGTTGCCCATAAGGAGAACCGGAGCATCGTGCTACAATCGGCGTATGCGGAGGAGGTCTTGGTTGGCGCATTTGGCGGGGGGGTGTCTCAACGTTCCATGCCATCGTCGAAATCGTCGCCCAGGACAGGGCGGGCGTCCTTCACATTGGCCCCCAAGGCCGAAACGAACCGCTAGCGCGGATTGGATGCGCGACCAGCTATGCGTTGGCCGACCCGACCACATGACTGATGAATTGATAGGCCCTAAGGAGGGCATGAACATGAATAACTTCCCGGCGAATGTGACAGGCGGTGGGCGTTTCCGTGACGGGTCCCGCCTGTTGCACGGCTGCCTCCGAGTCCTGGGTGCGGCCCTGGTGGTCGGCGGCCTGATCTCGGGTGCCAGCGCGAGCGCGCAGGTCTTGCAGCGCGTCTTCCTCGACAACTCCGGCGTTCGGGAAGGCCCTGAAGGCCAGGCTGCGGAATTCAATTTCCTTCGCACCGGTACCGCCCCCAATGCGCTAACGGTAACGATTAGTGTGGCGGAAACCGGATCCACGATCCTGGGGACGCCGCCGACCGAAGTCGAGTTCGCCGCCAACGAAAAGACGGCAACGTTGCACATCGCTACCGAGAACGACGACGTTGTTGAGGACGACAGCACCATCACGGTGACCGTGGAGGACGGCACGGGATACTCGCCGGGGAACGTGAATACTTCGACGTGGCTTGTCACGGACAACGATGCCGGTGGAGGCACGCCGACGACCCCGACCGTGACCATCGAGGCGGGTACGTCGCCGGTCGGCGAAGGAACGGATGCGGAGTTCACGCTCACCCGATCCGATTCCGCAGGTGCCCTGACTGTGAATGTCAACGTGACCGAATCGGGGATGATGATTGACGGAACCGCGCCGACGACGGTGGACTTCGCCGACGGCGACGCCACTGCCATGTTGAGCGTCGCGACCGAGGACGACGGCGTGGACGAGCCGGCCAGCGTCATCACGGCCACGGTGGCGATGGGCACGGGCTATGACCCGGCCAGCCCCGACGCGGCCATGGTCACGGTAACCGACGACGACGATCCCGCGCCCGGCATGGTCAACGTGACGATCGTCGCGGGTGCCTCCCCGGTCGGCGAAGGCATGGCCGCCGAATTCACGCTTACCCGAACGGATTCCATGGGCACCCTGACGGTCAACGTCGACGTCTCGGAGTCCGGGATGATGATTAGCGGGACCGCGCCGATGACCGTGGAGTTCGCCGACGGCGACGCCACGGCTATGTTGAGCGTTGCGACCGACGACGACGCGGTGGACGAGCCGAACAGCGACATCACGGCCACGGTGGGGGCGGGCACCGGCTACGTGTCGGGTACGCCCGGCTCGGCCATGGTCACGGTAACTGACGACGACGATCCCGTGCCCGGCGCCACTCAGGTGACGATCGCTGCGGATGCCTCACCGGTCACCGAGGGAATGGCGGCGAATTACACGCTGACCAGGACCGACTCCATGGGTGATCTGACGGTGAACGTCAGCGTAACCGAGACGGGCATGATGATCGAAGGGATGGCAGCGACGACGGTTACCTTCGCCGACGGCATGACCACCGCCTCACTGAGCGTCGCGACCGAAGACGACCAGACCGACGAGGGCGACAGCTATGTCACCGCGACGGTGGCGGCAGGTCAGGGCTACGAGCCCGGCCCCGGTCGTGGCAACTCGGCCATAGTCAGAGTCGAAGACAACGACGGACGGCCAAGCAGCATCAACCACATTCTGATGAGTGTGTCGCTCTCCAATCGCGAAGTCGTGGAGGGTGCCGATGCCGTTTTCACCCTCCATAGGCGTCCGGCGTTCCAAGACGAGGCATTGACCGTCGTGGTCGACGTGACGGAGTCCGGGGATGTCATCAACATGGCGCCCGCCACGGTCGACTTCGCGGCAGGCTCGACAACGGCAAGCCTTGTCGTGACGACCGTTGACGACATGATCGTGGAGGACGACAGCGTCGTCACGGCGACCGTGGTTGCAGGGTCAGGCCCCTACGAGGTTCTTGGCGCCAACTCGACGGCAAGTGTCACTGTCACCAACGATGACACGGGTACCGACCCGGGCCCCGGCGAACCCGATCCGAACCTCCCCAGCGCGCCGAGATCCTTTGAACCGACACCGCGCGACCATCAAGTGGCGCTCTACTGGATTCCCCCCACGGACGATGGGGGCAGTCCCATCACGGGCTACGAAGTTCGCGTCGGCCCTACCGGTGATTGGACTTCCGTCGGCGACAATACCACCCGCCGGCACACCGTCGCGGGACTGGCCAACGGCCAGACGTACACGTTCGAAGTGCGCGCCGTGAACGCGGCCGGTGGCGGCGCGGCGGCGGCTGCGGTCGCGACGCCGCAAGGACCGCAAACCGAGGCCGTGGTCACCGCGAACGCACCGGAGGCCACGGAGGGCGACGACCTGGTCTTCACGATCGAACGGCTCACACTCCGAACCAACCTTTTGCCGGACCGGCCAGTCAGAGTGTCGGTCACCGAGGAGCGGGCTGGGGTGGTCACCGAGACCGAACGGTTGGTCGAGTTCGCAGCAAGGCAGGAAACCGCCACGCTGACGGTGATGACCGAACAAAACGACCTCGACGAGCCCGACACCATCTTTACGGTGCGTGTGCTCGACAAGTTCGACCCGGGCTACGACGTGGGCAGCCCCGATGAGGCCATGGTCACCGTACTGGACGACGACCCGGCGCCGCATGTGTACATCGCCGGTGACACCGTCGCCGAGGACGCGGGCACGATCACGTTCACCGTGTCCTTGAAGGACGAGACCGGCATGGAGTCCGCGCCGAGCGCTTTCGAAATCACTGTCGATTTGGCGACAGGCAGCGCGATATCGATTGACCCCTTTGGCCTGGCGGTGGCCGATGTCGACTACACCGCGGAAAAGGCCACGCTGACGTTCGCTCCGGGCGACACCGAAATGACGTTTGCCGTCGACGTGACCAACGACGATCACGACGAGCATCCCGAGGCCTTCGTGGTGACGGTCACGGGTGCCGCCTCGGCCGGCGAGGACCAGCCGACCATCAGCGTCGGCGACGCGCTCGGCACGATCGAGGACAACGACGATGCGCCGATCCTGACAATCGCCGACATGAGCGCTGGCGAATCCGACGGCAGCATCACCTTCGCGCTGTCCCTGGCCGATGCCGACGGCATGGCGCAGGGCAGTGGCTTGCCGATCATGCTGGATTGGATGACTCAGGACGCAACGGCCGGCGAACGGTGGGATTGGGCCACTGCCAACGTGGACTACGAGATGGTCAGCGGCGGGATGGTCGAGTTCCCGGTGGATCCGACCACGGGAATGCCGGGCCCAGCCGAGGCGTCCGTCATGGTCATGGTGACGTCCGACGATATGCACGAACGTGCGGAGAACTTCGGAGTTGCCTTGACCGCGCAGATGCCGGAATACGTAACGCTCGGGGACGCGGAGGCGATCGGCACGATCACCGACGACGACGTTGCGCCGACCGTGTCCATTGCGGCAAGCGAAGCGCCGGAGGCCGATGGCAGTCTGACCTTCGCGGTGACCTTGGAGGGGCAAAGCGGACTTCCGATCATCTTGGACTGGATGACCGGCAACCACGAAACCCCCGACGATCCCTATGGCATGGCCACCGGTGAGGGAGACTACGCGGACTACGAGGCGGTGACCGCCGGGGTCCTCGAACTGATCCCCGCAGACCAAGGGGGGATGACTCCCGACGGGTCGGTGACGGTTACGGTGGTCAACGACACCTTCTACGAACACAACGAGAGCTTCAGCGTCACGCTGAGCGCCCAGATGCCGGACTACGCCGTGATCGGCGAGGGCACGGCGGTCGGTACGATCCTGAACGTCGCGGGCGACGACGATCCGCCCGTTGTCAGCGTTGCAGACTCTGTAATGTACGAGGACTCGGGTGAGTTGACCTTCACGATCAACCTGGAGAAGAGCGGCCTGCCGACCAGCATCGGCTGGAAGACCGGCGACGCCTCCTCCGATGACCCCTGGGGAATGGCCGTTGTCGGTGTCGACTATACGTCGAACGATGGCACGGAGAACTTCGACATCTATGAGACGGAGAAGACCGTGACGGTCATGGTGACCGCCGATGTGCTCGACGAGCACGCCGAGGTCCTCATGCTGGCTATCAGTACACAGGACGCCTACGCGACCCTTGGCGATGGCGAAGCCACTGGCACGATCCATGACGACGACAGTCCGCCGGCGGTGAGCATTGCCAACGGCAGCGCCATGGAAGGCGACGGCATGGTCTCCTTCACGGTTTCCCTGGCCGATGCTGACGGCATGGCCCAAGGTAGCGGCATCCCCATCCATGTGGACTGGGCGACGGGCGACACGTCGACCGACGACCCATGGGGAATGGCGATTGCGGGGCTTGACTACACGGCAACGATGGAGACTGTGAGCTTCACGCCAACTCAGGGCACCGGCATGGCCGGTCCGACAGAGATGACGGTGACCGTGTCGGTGGTTGACGACGATCTCGACGAGCACATGGAAGCGTTCGGAGTTTCGGTGACGAGCGCCACGACCACGGTCGGACCCGACATGCCCAGCGACGTCATGGTCGATGCTGGCATGGCAACGGGGATGATCGAGGACGACGACGAACCGCCGTCATTCACGGTTGCCGATATGACCGTGGCAGAGACCGACGGTGAGGTCACCTTGTCGGTGAGCCTCGACAGGCCAAGCGGGCTGCCCATCAACGTCGACTGGGAGACCGGCGATGCGGCGACGGGCGACCCGCTCACGATGGCGCTGGTCGGTGCCGACTACGTGTGGAACGGCGGCAATATCAGTCTCGCTCCGCAACCGCGGACCGGCTTGCCGGGCCCGACGATGGCGACCGTCCAGGTGAAACTGCTCGACGACCAATACGACGAGCACGAAGAGCAGTTCACCGTGAACCTCAGCAACGCACACTACGCCTACATCGACCGCGCTCTGGCGAAGCCGACGGGTACCGTTACGATCACGGACGACGACGATGCGCCTGCGGTAACAATCCACGATGCCGTCGCCGCTGAGGATGCGGGCATGCTCGAGTTCAGGGTGACGCTTGCAACCGAGAGCGCTCTGCCGGTGAGCGTGGCGTGGGCGACCGGCGACATGGAGACGCCGGACGACACCTACGGCATGGCCATGGCCGGCATGGACTACGAGGCCTCGAGCGGTACGGTCGAGTTCGCGCCGCACGTGACCGAGATGGCCGTTTCGGTACCCCTGCTTGACGACATGCTCGACGAGCACAACGAGAAGTTCGCGGTGACGCTGAGCGGGCCGGTCAATGCGACCGTCGCCGACGGTTCGGCAACGGGCACGATCGAAGACAACGACGCCGCGCCGAGCGTGTCCATCGTCGATGACGATGCGACCGGATCGGAGGATGACGAAGTGACCTTCAAGATCGTGTTGGACGGTCCAAGCGCCCTGCCGGTCAGCGTCGATTGGGCGACCGGCGATGCACCCACGCCGCCGGACGACTACAGCCTGGCGATGGCTGATGAGGACTACGTCTCGGATAGCGGCACGGTGTCGTTCGATCCCGGTGTCACCGAAATGACCGTGTCGGTCATGGCGATGGACGACATGCACGATGAGAACGACGAGATGTTCGCTGTAACGCTCAGCAACCCGTCCTACGCCATGCTCGGCGATGCCCAGGGCATCGGCACGATCGTCGACAACGACAATCCGCCGGCACTGAGCGTCGCGGATGCGACGGCTGCGGAGGGCGATGGTCGACTGGTGTTCACCGTTAGTCTGGACGCCGCCAGCGGCTTGCCGGTCAGCGTTGACTGGTTGACCGGAGACATCGCCGTTCCCGACGGCAGTCACACGATGGCGAAAGCGGGTATGGACTACACGGCGGGAAGCGGTGCGCTCGAGTTCGAGCCCGGTGCCACGGAAATGATGGTCGAAGTCGCGTTGTTGGACGACGGCCTGGACGAGATGGACGAGCAGTTCGCCATCACGCTGAGCAACGCCATGAATGCCATGTTCGCCGATGAAGCGGATGCCATTACGGCGATCGGCACGATCACGGACAACGACGATCCGCCGTACGTCTCGA
>JAPPKV010000464.1:0-2360 GCA_028819775.1 Gammaproteobacteria bacterium
CCAGCAAGTACGCCTACGGCGATACGGTTCCTCGCGACATAGACCCGTTCCAGTCCATCTACCGCCGGTTGGCGGATGACATGCTCGCGCACTTGAAGACTCTCTCGCCGGAGGAAGTAGCCCGCATCCGGACGATGGCCGAAATGAAATTCGCTGCCGACATGTCTCCCGACGCATTCGCCGAATACCTCGTCCAGACGAGCCCCGGCGTATTCGAGATTCGGCGACTGCCGGCGGACAACGACCCCTCGCTCGAGCGGGTACGCAAGGTCCGCGAGCGCGAATACATCTTCATCGACACTCTCGATGAGTACTTCGACAACTTCCACGCCCAGATGTACCCGGCGTACCACGGTTGGCGAGGCGAAACCTACGACGAAGCGATCGCCTACCGCAATCAACGCGAGAAGGTACGCCGCAAGGCGATCGCCGGGGTCGTGGGGATCACCGCCGGCCTCGTCGGCCAAACCCGAGATCGCGCCCTGACCCGGTACACCGGTGCCGTGTCGGTCATCGGGGGTGCCACGCTGGCGATCAGTGCGATTCGCGACCTCGACAAGGCCAGGTCCCACGCCAATATGCTTCGTGAACTGGGCCTCTCCGCCGACGCCGAGATTTCACCCCACACGATCGAACTCGAGAACCGGACCTTCAGCCTCCAGGGCACCGTCGAAAACCAGTTCAAGGAGCTCCGCCAGATCCTCCGAACGCTCTACTACCGCGAGCTGGGGCTGCCGCCGCCGGATCCCCAGGTCGCGGCAGCCGTTGCCACGGCCGAAGAGAGTCTCCAGGCGGCAGTGGGGTCATCGGCACGTCCCGAATCCCCCTAGGGCGCCGGCGCCCCGCTGCCTCGCGTGCTCAACCACTGCGGTTCATTGCCAGGATGACGGCACCCGACGAGCCAGTTCATATCCAGCCCGCCAAGGCGCCGTTGTCGGATCGCGGTTCACGACAGCGACGCCTGCCCGGATCGTTGGGGCCAACGCGCAACAGGGCACGTCGCGCAATCGGCTTCGGCATCGCGATGCTCGTGCTCGGCGCATTGGCTACCTTCGTGTTCGTATTCCTGCCGGACCAGGTCGTGGATCCGGTCGCCCCGACCCGCCCGGCGGCGGTCGCCAATGGCCGACCCTCCGCGCCCCCGGCAGATTCCGTCGCACCGTTCGAGGCGGCGGACCTGGCGCGGGCGCGCGCCGAAGCCGAGGCCAAACTCGCCGAGTTCTTCGCGCTCGAGAGCCAACTCAACGAGCAGCTGAACGTGACTGCCTGGGGTGCCGATGACCTCCGCGGAATCAAGGACCGCGCCGGCACCGGCGACCAGTTGTTCATGGAGGGTCGCTACCAGGAGTCCCTGGACGAATACGCGGGTGCGGTCGAGGATATGGCCGCCCTCGCCGACAAGGGCCGTGCGCAGTTCCGGTCCGCCCTGGCGAACGGACAGGCCGCGCTAGCCGAACTCGACCACCCGGGTGCCGTCGAAGCCTTTGAGACAGCTCTAGCCATCAGGCCCAACGATCGCGATGCGACCGCGGGACGCGATCGGGCCTCGGTATTGCCGGAAATCGTCGAGCTGCTGCGACAGAGCGAGCGTGCCGTTCTGCGTGGCGAGTATGCCGAGGCGGATCGCTACCTTTCGCAAGTGCGTGCCCTCGATCCCGCCACGGTAGGGCTCTCTGAAAGAGCCGCCAAGGTCGCCGACGCCCGGGCCACCCAAAGGCGGCGGGCGACGCTCTCCGAGGGCTTCGCCGCCTTGGAGCGGGGCGAACCAGAAACGGCGATCGCCGCATTCGACCGCGTGCTTAAAGCCAACCCCGACGACCCCGACGGTCTGGCGGGTCTCCAGCAGGCGAACCAAGCACGTCTGCTGGCTGAGATCGACCGACTGCGCGAGGCGGCCGAACAACAGGAATCCGAAGACCAGTGGAGCACGGCACTCGCGACCTACGACGCCATTCTCGACATGGATCCCTCCCTGCGCTTCGCGAGGGACGGCAAGGCGCGAATCGCCGCTCGTGTCGCGCTGATCGAATCCATGCAGACCTTCATCGACGATCCGGGGCTGCTGTCCGACGACGACCAATTCGCCCACGCCAAGAAAGTGCTCGCAGACGCAAAGGCGAATCCCGCCGGGGGCCCCCTCTTCCAGACCCAGCTCGACGACCTGAATGCCGTTGTCGAACGGGCGTCCACTCCCGTCCCCCTGGTCATCGACTCCGACAACGAGACGGAGATCATGATTCAGAAGATCGGCACATTCGGCCCGTTCCTGCGCCATGAACTGAAGCTCCGGCCCGGGCGCTACGTCATCATCGGCAGTCGCGACGGCTATCGCGACGTGCGCGACGAAGTCATCCTGGAAG
>JAPPKV010000464.1:2370-10646 GCA_028819775.1 Gammaproteobacteria bacterium
CGGTGGAAATCCGGTGTACGGAACCCATCTAGCTCGATGACGTCGGAATCAACGTGACAGACCCGATTCAACCAGCCGCCGACGGCGACCGCATCGCCGCCGTTCGTTTTCGCCCAACGCCAACGGCCACGGCCAAGCGACGCGCCTGGCTGAGCCCGTGGCGCCTTGCCGGGTTTGTCGTCCTGGCGGGTGTGGTGTGGTTCCTGTGGTTCATCTTCACGGCCAAGAGCGTCCGCCTCGAAGCAACCCCCGCCTCGGCCGTCGTCGAGGTGGACGGCGGATTCGCCTTTCGGCTCGGCGACATCTACCTATTGCGCGAAGGGGACTACCGCATCCGCGCCCGCGCGGAGGGATACGTCGACTTCATCCGCCGGATCGGCATCGGCAGCGATCGCAACCAGACCATCCCGTTCACGCTGACGCCGTTGCCCGGGAGGGTTACGTTTGCGATCGACCCGCCCGGTGCAACAGTGGTCGTGTCGGGTGGCGACGACCTCCGCGGTACCGCGCCGGTCACCCTCCGCGTGCCGGCGGGTCCGCAAGCGGCCCGTGTCAGCCATCCGCGCTACGAAAAGGGTATCGTCGAATTCGAGGTGACCGGCCGGGACCAGGCCCAGACCGTGACCCTCGCCCTACTGCCCAATTGGGCGGACGTCACCCTGCCCACGACGCCATCTCGTGCCCAGGTGCTCATCGACGACGATCTCTCCGAGACCACCACACCCGGTCCGATACCGATACTTGCCGGCGAACACCGCATCGTCGTCGCGTTGCCCGGCTACAAGCCGTGGACGGACATTATCTTCGTCACGGCACGGCAGCCAATGACCCTGCCGCCGATCGTCCTCGACAAGGCCGACGGCACACTTGCGATCGAGTCGTCTCCAAAGGGCGCCGGGGTGACCGTTGGCGGCGTCTATGCCGGCGTCACACCGCTCACCGTCGGCCTCGACGCGGACAAACCGCTCGCCGTCAGCGTTTTCAAGGTCGGCTACGCACCCCGAAATCTCACCGTCGAACTGGCATCCGGGCAACGTCGGGCAATCGACGTGACGCTGACCGCGCTAACAGGCGACCTGTCGGTGAAGACCCGCCCGAAGGATGCCGAGCTGTGGATCGACAACGAGCATCGTGGGCTGGCGAGCGGCGTTTTCACCCTCGCGGCCGTGCCGCACACGGTGGAGATCAGGAAGGAGGGATATGCCGGCTTCCGCAAGACCGTGGTGCCCCAGCCAGGACTCACCCAGGAGCTCAACGTGCAGCTTCTGACGTTGGCCCAGGCGCGCCTCGAGCGACTCAAGCAGGTGCGAACCACCGGGCAGGGCCACGAGCTGGTCCTCTTGAGCCCGGGCCGGCTCCGGATGGGCGCCTCCCGCCGAGAGCCCGGTCGTCGCGCCAACGAGGTGATCCGAGACGTCGAACTCACCCGGCTGTTCTACCTATCCCGACACGAGGTCACCAACGGCCAGTTCCGCGTATTCGCCAAGGGCCATTCGTCGGGACAGTTCGAGAACCGTGATCTCGACCACGACACCCAGCCGGTCGTCGGCGTGTCCTGGCACGAGGCCGCGCTCTATTGCAACTGGCTGTCGGAACAAGACGACCTCCAACCGTTCTACCGGGAGGAGTTCGGCAAGATCGTCGGCTTTGACTCGACCGCTCTCGGCTACCGGCTCCCCACCGAGGCCGAGTGGGCGTGGGCCGCCCGGCATGTCGGCGGGACGAACCTATTGCTATTCGCGTGGGGGGATCAACTTCCGCCGCCCGACAGGCACGGCAACTACGCCGACCAGTCGGCAGCGCATACGGTCGGTCGGATCATCTTCGGCTACAACGACAACTACATCACCAGCGCACCGGTGGGGACGTTCCCGCCAAACGACAAGGGAGTCTACGATCTCGGCGGCAATGTCGCGGAATGGGTGCACGATTTCTACGAGATTCCCAGCGGCAGTGCCGTGGTCGATCCGCTTGGACCACGCCAGGGCGACTACCATGTGATTCGCGGCGCAAGCTGGATGCATGGAACGGTTTCAGACCTCCGACTGTCCGGTCGCGACTACGGGATCGATGGTCGCCCGGATGTGGGCTTCAGGATCGCAAGGTTCGCGGAGTGAATGTGGACGTGACGGCGAGACGACGGCGAAGGCACATGGCCGCCGTTGCGCTGTGTTGCCTGGCGGGTACTCTTCTCACCGCGCCGGATGGCCCGTGGAATGCGCCGGGGATCACATTGGCCGCCGAGCAGGACGAGGCGCCTACCAGCCAATCCGAGTCCAACGAACCGGCGACGAAAGCGCCGGCCGAGGCATCGAAAGACGGTGAGGACCGGCCCCCCGACGAGGAGCCGGCCCAGTCAGAGGCAGACGAGTCCGATGAGATCTTTGTGCCCAGTGAGGATATCTCCGAGGATATCGACGTTCCGTTTCCGGTCGACATCTGACGGCGTGGTACTGCAATGAGAAAAACCCTACCTTTCGACTTCATCTACCAGGTGGTTGCGCTTGTGGTCGCCGTCATCCTGGTGCACCTGGTCTATGTCACGGTAATCCGCCCCAACGCCGACACGATCCTCGAGGTGCAGGAGCAGCGAGCCCAGGTCGAAGAGGACTTCGTTCCGGACCGGTCCCTTTACGTCGTGCTGCACAACTTCGAACAGGAGTGCTGCTTCATCCTGATGTTCTGGGCGATGGCCATCATGGGGCTCAAGACCCGGAACTGCCTCCGGGAGCGCCGCATGCTCCAGAATCCGTTCGTGGAGGTGACCGAGGGCATGAGCATCCTGCCCGAGGACACGCGCGAGTATTCGCGTCCGCTTCAGGCCCTGCCCGAGTCCACCCGGAACAACCTCCTGCCGAGAGCGTTGCTCGCCGCACTGCAGCGATTCGCCTCCACGAGCAACGTCCAGGACGTCTCCAACGCGGTACGAGCCGTATGCGACACCGAGTCCGACCGCCTCGACAGCGAACTCGCCATGGTGCGCTACATCGCCTGGGCGATCCCTTCCATCGGGTTCATCGGCACCGTACGCGGCATCGGTGCCGCCTTAGGCCAGGCGTACCGCGCCGTCGAGGGCGACATTTCCGGCGTCACGGCGAGCCTAGGCGTTGCCTTCAACTCGACCTTCGTCGCACTCGTCATCAGCATCGTCGTCATGTTCCTGATGCACCAGTTGCAGCTTATCCAGGAACGCCTCGTCCTCGACACGCAACACTACTGCGACGACTACCTGATACGTCACATGCAGGTGCGTTGACATGCTAGTGCTCGACATCAACGACACCGAGATCAGGCTGACGCGCGACGGCGAGGAGCTCTACCGGCAGCCGGGCGTGGCGGACGTCGCCCCCAAGAACACGGTACTCGGCTACGAGGCACGCGCGCGTTCCCGACTTCACCCACAGCAGTCGCACAACGAATTCTGGCAGCGCATGAACGGCGATCCCGTCACGCCTCGCGGCCGCGGCGTGGCCAATCAAGCGGACCTCGTCTATCTGCAGTTGCAGGAACTGCGTGCCGCCACGGGGGAAAAACGCCCCGCCGTGGTCGTGGTGGCGCCTTCCGCGGTTACCAACGAGCAGTTCGCCGTTCTCCTCGGAATCGCGGCCGAGGCCGGCTTCGACGTGCGCGCCATCGTCGATGCCTCCGTAGCGGCTGCCAGCCGAGAGACCTGGGACGGCTCCTGCGGAGTTGTCGATGTCTCTCTTCAACGCGCGACCCTCGCCCGGGTCGAACGTGTGGATACCGACGACGGGCCGATCATGCGCCGTGCCGCCGTCGACGAGATCCCCGCCGCGGGATTCGCGCCACTCCTCGAGGGTTGGATCGATGTCGTCGCCGACCGATTCGTGGACGGCACGCGCTTCGATCCGTTGCGGATCGCCAACACCGAACAACAGGTCTTCGATCAACTCCTTGCCGGGATCGACGCCGGCGCGGCGGAATTCGCCATCGAGGTCGACCATCACGACGTGAAACGCCGGGTCAGCGTGTCACGCCACGCCCTGGCACAGAAGTCGTCGCAACGCTACGAACTGTTTGCGCGCGCGCTGGGCAGTGCCGGAACTCTCGCCGTCAGCCATCGAGTGCTCCGCCTGCCGGGCTTTGCCGGTTTCCTCCAGCAAGCGGGCCACCAGCTTCTACCGCTCACCCCGGACACCATCGATGTCGCAGTTCGGGATCAGGCCGAGCACATATTGCCGGGGCCGGGAGACGCCGGCGGCGCACCCGGTGCCCGCCTGGTTACCTCCTTGCCGGCCCCGGCAAGCGCGACCTCGAGCCCCACGCCGGCCAGGTGGCCCACCCATGTGCTCTGCGAGGCGCTTGCCATCCCGCTGGTCCATGACGTCAGTGCCAACGAGCATCCGGCGTTTCGACCCGGATCGCCGACCTTCCGGATCAGGCGCGGCGAGAACGGTATCTCGGTGGTGCCGGCACCGGACTCAGGCATTTCCTTGAACGGCATCCCCATCGACTTCGAACATCCTGCCGCGGCTGGGGATACCATCGGCAGCGGCGATCTCGCGTTCCACCTGATCGCCGTCGTCGACGGAGAGACCGATGGCTAGGCAGACCGGCCGGCGGTTCAACGTGTTCTCGCTGGCATTCCTCGATGTGATGTCGTGCGGGTTCGGCGCCGTCGTGCTCGTGTTTCTGATCATCAACCACCGTATCGACGACGAGGCGAAGGATGTCGACAGGGATCTGCTCTCGGAGTCCCGCCTGCTCGACTACCAGATCCTGACCGGCGAGAAAGACCTGGTGGACCTGCAGACACTCGTGGAGGACGCCAGAAAGCGGGTCGCCGACGCCAACCGGCAATTGCTCGCGAAGATCGCCGATCGCGACCGGCACAGGGAGGAACTCGAAGAACTCGATGCGAAGACCGTTGCGGAACGCGAAAGCGTCGAAGATCTGACGTCCGACGTCGAGGATCGGGAACAGGACGTGAAACGCCTCCAGGAGGAGGAGCAACGGCTCGCCGGCACTAGGCTGCTCGAGGTCAAGGGCGAAGGCGACCGCCAGTATCTCACCGGCCTCTACGTCGGCGGCCGGCACATCCTGATTGCGCTCGATGCCTCGGCCAGCATGTTGGACGAGACGATCGTCCAGGTGATACGGCGTCGCAACATGTCCCGGGAACGGCAACTGAACGCGCCCAAGTGGGAACGAGCCCGGAATACGGTCAGGTGGTTGGCTGCCCGAACCCCCTTGGACAGCAACTTCCAGATCCTGCTCTATGGCGACGAGGCGAGATTCCTCCTGCCGGAGACGGGTTGGATTCCGGCTACCGACGTGGGAATCCTAGACGAGGCCCTCGACACGCTCGACGACACGGTACCCGCCGGCGGCACCAATCTCGAGGGCTTGTTCGATGTCGTCGGCGCAATGCGTCCCCTGCCCGACAACGTCTTCCTGGTGACCGACGGCCTGCCGACCCGATCCAACAGGAAGCCGCGCTCCTCCACTGTCGACGGCCGGCAACGGGTCAGGCTGTTCACCGACGCCGTCAGGCTGTGGCCAGCCGGTGTTCCCGTCAACGTGATCATGTTCCCGATGGAGGGAGACTGGCAGGCGTCCGCGGCGTATTGGATTCTCGCCGCGAACAGTGGCGGCACGTACATGTCGCCGTCGAGGGACTGGCCATGATCCGCCGACGCGGTCTCGAGGAGATCGGGCTGTCGTTCCTCGACGTCATCTGTTGTGGTTTCGGCGCGATCATCCTGCTCTTGATGATCATCAAGACCGTCGAACCCATCCTCATCGAGGATCCCATGATCACTCGGGAAGGACTGGTGCAGAAACGCGAACAGCTCAACGAGATCCTCGGCGAAACCCGAATCCTGAGACGCCAACTGACCGACGAGGAGCGCCAACTGACGCGTGAACTCGCCGAACTTGCCAAAGTGGAGCGCGACATCAACGACATCCTCGGGCAGTATCGCGCCACGGCGGAGGAGGCGGAGTTCCAGCAATCGACGAGGGAGCGCCTCGTCCAGGCGAAGCAGTCCCTCACCGCCGAAATGGAGCGTCTGCTCGGACTCGACTTCGTGCGCGCCACGAACACGATCGGCGGCGTCACGGTGGACAGCGAGTACATCATCTTCGTCATCGATACCTCCGGCAGCATGCAACAGTGGGCGTGGGGCGCCGTGCAGCGAAAAGTCCGGGAGGCGCTCGACATCTATCCCCGGGTCAAGGGCATCCAGGTCATGAACGACATGGGCGACTACATGTTCCCGGAGACCGCTGGACGCTGGATTGAAGACACCCCCGGCCGACGGCGCGATATGCTGCGCGTCCTCGCGGGTTGGTCCCCGAACTCGAACTCGAGCCCGGTGGAGGGCATCCAACAGGCAATCAACACCTACTACTCCCGCGACCGGAAAATCAGCATCTACGTCTTCGGCGACGATTTCTCCAAGAGGTCGATCGAGCGGGTGGTCGACACCGTCGACCAGGTAAACCGCGTCGTCGAAGACGGCAGCCGCAGGGTGCGGATTCACGCAGTGGGCTTCCCCGTGCGCGTCGGGGCCAACTCCGGCAACCGGTTTGCGGCCCTGATGCGCGAACTGACGTTCCGGAACGACGGAACCTTTGTCGGGCTGTCGACTTTCGAGTAGGCTCAACACTTGCCGTTACGGAGCGACCCGCATATGGCCGCAGACGCCGCGTCGGCCAAGGTGGCGCAAGGATGGATACGATGCGTCCCATAGGCTTAGGGCGTACGGGTTGGGCTTGTCCCGTCCCGAGCCAGCAAAACTGCGCGTGCCGATTCGGGCGACGTCACATTCTGGCGGGTGGCTTCGCCGCGCTTCTCCTCGGTGGCTGCCAAGGCGGCGCTTCCATTACCGTCGACGCCACCGTCCCGAGTCCCCTGGTCGACCCCATTCGGGCAGCCATGGGAGTCTATTTCGAGGATGACCTCGTCACCTACGTCCACGAAGAGGAGTTGGAAGACTACGGCCCCTACCGCATCGACATCGGCGCATCCCAGGCACCCGTCTTCGTACGCGTGTTCAATGCGATGTTCGAGAATCTCGTTCCGATGGAGCCTGCGGATCAGGGGACGAACCTCCCCGCCGGCCCCATCCGCTTCGTCGGGACCGATGGCTCGTCCCCGGTCGTGGACGGCATCATCGCCCCGTCCATCGAAGAGGTGCAGTTCGCGATTCCCGATCAGACCGGCGGCGACTTCTACGAGGTCTGGATTCGCTACAAGCTCACTCTGTTCGACGCGGGCGGGAACAACGTAGGTGAATTGCCCTTGATCGGATATGGGAAGGCCAACGAGCGCAACTTCGGGCAGTTGGGCCAGCGGACGCCCGCGCTCCACGAAGCAACCATCTGGGCCCTGCGCGGCGCAGCGGCGGAGCTATCGTTACGATTCCAGGACCAGGACCAAGTCCGAAAATGGCTCGCCGCCATCGGGGTTCAGCCGAGGTAAAGGAGTGCCGCAATGAAGGTCTCACACGTCACGCGCTACCGGAAACGAGGAGTGGCGGCCACGGTTTGCCTTGTTGCCGGTCTGTCATCGGTGGGATGCGTCCAGACGACCGTCCAGGAAGTGCGTCAGGCGGATACGCAAATCGGAACCGGCGAGTCCATCGTCATCCTGTCCCGTAAACACAAGACCCAGGGAGAGACCGAAGACGACTTCGTGACCTGCGTCAGCGACTCCGTCAACCGCGGCGACGGCGCCTTGCCGATCTTGAGCGAACGCGAGTTCGTGGATGCCACGTTTCCCTGGTTCGAACCCCGCACCGCCCCGCTCAACATGGAGGATCTCGCAACGGTCATCAACCGTCCGCTCATCGCGAGGCGAATCGACGAAATCGGCGTTCGCTACCTGGTCTGGATCGAGGGGACCACGGAACGCACCGACGAGAGCGGGAGCCTCAACTGCACGTTCTTCTCCGGCGGCATACCGGCCTGCTTCGGCTTCCTATCCTGGGAGAGCGGATCCGACTACGAGGCCTCGGTGTGGGATGTCGAACGGGGCATGACCGTGGGTACGTTGAGCTCCGAGGCCGCCGGTACCAGCTTCGTCCCCGCCGTCGTGGTACCGATCCCCGTCATCGCCCGGGTCCGCGAAAAGGCATGCGCCAACATGTCGGATCAGATCAAGACGTTCATCCACCCGACCTTGGCGTCAGTGCCGGTCCCGGAGGGGTAGCGGCAAGTCACTTCGAGGGTTGGACCTCGAGAATCTCGCCGGACGTCCGCGACGGTTCAACCGCGTACCACTCCTTGAGCGTCACCTGCCAAGGCTGCTT
>JAPPKV010000425.1 GCA_028819775.1 Gammaproteobacteria bacterium
ACCCGTGCACGGCAAGGTGCCGTTTCTGGGGTTCGCGCCGAGGCTGTCGGACTCCAAGGTCGAGATCACGGCGCCGCCGAGGCTGGGGGAGCACACCGACGAGGTGTTGAGCGCCGAGTTGGGTCTCGGCGAGAGCGAACTTGCGGGGCTGCGCGAAGCGGGGGTGATCGGGGATCCTGCCCGGTTCAATTGAACCGCTTGTCGAGAACCGCACCGGGCAACTTGTGGTATAAAGCGCCCCCGCCGGGCCTGGTGGTCCGGCGAAATGATGACGCCGGTCGCTTTGAGTGCCATTGGCGGGTGGTCGCGCACAGCGACGGATCCGATGGCTGACGCGGCGCGACTAAGTAAACCCGGAGACAACGCATGGCAACTATCAGCATGCGCGACATGCTGGCCGCAGGTGTGCATTTCGGCCATCAGAAGCGCTTCTGGAATCCGAAGATGGCAGAGCACATCTTCGGCTCTCGCAACAGAATCCACATCATCAACCTGGAAGCCACGGTGCCGGCGCTGGAAGAAGCGCTCGCCGAGGTTCGACGACTATCCGCGCGCCGCAACAAGATCCTATTCGTGGGCACCAAGCGGGCTGCGTCCAAGGTCATCCGCGAGCAGGCGGAGCGGGTCGGGATGCCGTACATCGACCGGCGCTGGCTGGGTGGCACCCTCACCAACTACAAGACCATCCGCCAGTCCATCCGCCGCCTGACCGACCTCGAGGCCGATGCCGCAGCCGGTAAGTTCGAGATGCTGACCAAGAAGGAAGCGCTTCAGAAACACCGCCTGATGGAAAAGCTGACCCGCTCCCTCGGTGGCATCAAGGAAATGGGCGGGTTGCCGGACGCACTGTTCGTGGTCGACGTCAACCACGAACGGATCGCTGTGACGGAGGCCAACAAACTGGGCATCCCGGTGATCGGTGTCGTCGACACCAACAGCGACCCGGAGGGCGTCGACTTCATCATCCCGGGCAACGACGATGCCATCCGCGCCGTGAGGTTGTTCGTGACCGCGGTGGCCGACGCGATTGCCGAAGGGCGTGAGCGTGGTCCGGGCGACGAGACGGAGGAGTTCGTGGAACTCGTGGAAGACGCACCGGAGGAGTCGGCATCGTGAACACGGCCATGATCAAGGAGTTGCGGGAACGTACCGGCGTCGGCTTCGGAGATTGCAAGAAAGCCTTGGTGGAGGCGGACTGGGACATGGACCGGGCCGTCGAGATCGTACGGGCGCAAAGCGGCGCCAAGGCCGAAAGGAAGGCGGACCGCACGGCCTCCGAAGGTCTCCTCGGGCTCGCCCTGGACGGTGATTCGGGTGCCATCGTGGAAATCAACGTGGAGACCGATTTTGCGGCTCGAAGCGACAAGTTCGCGGGCTTCGTGGAACGGGCGGTCTCGCACGTGCTTGATCGGGGCGCGGACGGTATTGCGGCGGCTCTGGAGGAGGATCGCCAAGCCCTGGTCCAGGAAATCGGGGAAAACGTCAACGTACGCCGAGCCGCGTGTCTCGACGGCTCTGGCGGCATCGTCGCAGGCTATCTCCACCAGGACCGCAAAAAAGGCGCGTTGGTGTGCCTCGACGGCGGCGACAGCGACTTGGCGCGGGACCTCGCCATGCATGTGACCGCCATGCGGCCGTTGGTCGTGGCCCCGGAGGAAGTACCCACCGACGCGGTAGAGAAGGAACGGGCAATCTATGTCGAGCAGGCGGCGGAAGAGGTCGCGAAGAAACAGCAACAATCGAAGAAGGCGATGCCGGCGGAGGTCCTGGAACGCATCGCCGATGGCATCGTGACGGGCCGGGTCCGCAAGTTCCTGTCCGAGTCGAGTCTCGTCGAACAACCATTCGTCAAGGACGCCTCCACCAAGGTCGGCGAACTCCTGTCCGCAGCCGGCGCAACGTGCACGGGGTTCGAACGCTTCGAGGTTGGCGAAGGCCTCGAGTAGCCGCGCCTACTTCGCCCTTCACGACTTTGCCAATCCATACCTCGGCGATGTTGTCCCGGGTCATGGTCAAACTGTCCGGTGAAGGACTCGCCGGCGACGCGGGACTGGGAATCGATCCGGTTACCCTGAAGGAGACCGCTGCCGAGGTTGCCGGGGCGGCGATGGATGCGCAGCTCTCGTTGGTTGTAGGCGGCGGGAACCTGTTTCGTGGTGCGGACGACGGGCTTGGCGCCGTCGGGGTCCAGCGGGTGACCGGCGACCACATGGGCATGTTGGCGACGTTGATCAATGCGCTCGCCTTCCGGGATGCGCTCCTCGCGCTCGGGACGCAGGCGGTTGTGCTTGCCTCCCACCCGATACCCACCGTGGCGGAAGGCTATTCGGTGCAAAAGGCGCTCGACCACCTGTCGGCGGGTCGGGTCGTGCTGCATGGCGGGGGTACCGGCAATCCGCTGTTCACCACCGATACCGCGGCATGCCTGCGGGGCATCGAGACCGGGGCGCAGTTGATCGTCAAGGCAACAAAGGTGGACGGTGTGTACAGCGCGGATCCGCTTACTCGTCCCGATGCCCAGCGGTTCGACGAACTCACCTACACGGAGGTGCTGGACAAGCAACTGGGGGTGATGGATCTGACCGCCATCACCCTCTGCCGCGAGCACGGGATGCCGGTCGTTGTGTGCGATGCGACCCGTCCCGGTACGTTGACGCAGGTTGTACGGGGTGCGAAGGTTGGCACTCGAATTTCGTGATTGGACTGTCCACGGGCGATCGCAAGTGTCGATGATCGAAGAGTTCAAAGAGGACGCCAGGGAACGGATGGAGAAGTCTCTGGACGCGTTGGCAACGGCGTTTTCGCGAATCCGCACCGGGCGTGCCAATCCGGCGATCCTGTCCGGCGTCGAGGTGGACTACTACGGCAATTCGACGCCCATCAACCAGGTGGCGAATATCACGGTGGAGGAAGCCCGCACCTTGGTCGTGTCGCCCTGGGAGAAACGGATGGTGCCGGAGATCGAGAAAGCGATCTTGAGGAGCGACCTCGGCCTGACCCCGGCAAGCGGTGGTGACGTCATCCGATTGCCGCTCCCCCCGCTAACCGAAGAGAATCGCCGCGACCTGATCCGGCACGCGCGCCAAGAGGCGGAAAACGCCCGTGTCGGCATTCGCAACATTCGCCGGGACGCCATTGCGGATGTGCGCGAACTCGTGCGGGAGAAGGAAGCCACCGAAGACGAGGGACGTCGTTCGGAGGAGGACATCCAGCGCATCACCGACGCGCACGTCGGACGTGTCGATGCGGCCCTTGCGGAGAAGGAATCCGACCTCCTCGCCTTCTGACCTCGGCGTGGCTGAAGCGATTGCGAAAAATTGACGCAACGGCCCCGCCGCACGCCCGTCCCAAGCGATTTAGAGTGTTCGTCGGCTGATCCCCAAACACTGCGGCGCGACGATGCCCGAACCTCGGCTCAAGTTGATCGACAGCTCCCCGAACCGGGCTGCGCTCGAGCAGCCGCCGCGTCACTTGGCGATCGTCATGGATGGCAATCACCGCTGGGCCCGGGAACGGCGCCTGCCGGGGGCGTCGGGGCATCGGGCCGGAGCGAAGAACCTCAAGGCCGTCGCCGAAACATGCGCCGATCGCGGTGTGGAGTTTCTCACGCTGTTCGCGTTCAGTACGGAGAATTGGCAGCGGCCGAAGCGCGAGGTGAAGCTGCTGCTCGACCTCATGCGCGGCGTACTCAAAGACGACGTCGACGAGTTGAACGGCAAGCAGGTGCGTCTGCGTTTCGTGGGCGAGCGATCGAGATTCCCGGGCGACTTGCAGCATCTGATGGGGCAGGCAGAGCGGGCAACCTGTGCCAACAGCCGATTGCATCTGACCATCGCCGTCAATTTCGGGGGGCGCTGGGACATCGGCCAAGCCGCCCGCGCCCTGGCCCGTGCCGTCCGCGACGGCGCAGTCGACCCGGAGGAGGTCACCGAGGAGCGCTTCGGGCGATTCCTGTCGCTTGCCGGTCTGCCACCGCCCGATCTGTGCATCCGTACGGGCGGCGAACGACGCTTGAGCAACTTCCTGCTTTGGGACTTCGCCTATACCGAATTCTACTTCTGCGACGACTATTGGCCGGACTTCGACGAGGAGCGCTTGGATCGCGCATTCGCCGACTTTGCTTCGAGGCGGCGTCGATACGGACGACGGATCGAGGAGCGCGCCGGCGCCTCGTTGACCTAGTGTGCCGCTTCCAAAACCGAGGCGAGACGATGTGACCACTGTCAGGTTGGTTCAGAATCGGGAACAGTAGTGCTCAAACTTCGCGTCGCTTCGGGCCTGGCGCTGGCGGTCATCATGATCGCGGCCATCTTGTACCTGCCGACGCCCTGGCTGGCGGCGTTTCTCCTACTACTCTGCCTGCTCGCGGCGCGCGAGTGGGCGAAGTTGGCCGGCATCGTCACCCGTGCGGCTTGGCTGGTCTACGCGATCGCCGTGTCCGGTGCCGTGACCGCCCTTTGGGTGGCCTCGGCGGATTCGTCGTGGCTTGCCGTCGCGGTGCCGATCGCCGCCACGGTGTTCTGGATCCTCGCGCTTGGGGTGGTTTTGACCTACCCGCGAAGTCGGATCGTACTGCTGTCGAGGTCGACGATGGTTGCCGCCGGCGTGGTGGCCTTGCCCGGCGCATGGCTGGCGCTTGTGCAGACGGCGAAAGCGCTCCACGGCCCCGCCCTCCTGATCTGGCTCCTGGCCGCGGCTGCCGCTGCGGACATCGGGGCGTATTTCGCCGGCCGACGGTTCGGTCGCCGCAAACTCGCCCCCCGGGTGAGCCCCGCGAAAACCATTGAGGGTGCCATCGGCGGCGCGCTGGCGATCTTTGCCTGGGGAGTCGTGGGTGCGATGTACTTCGGCCCGGAACAGTCGCTGCCGCGATGGCTGGCCCTGGTCGCGGCGCTGTTCGTAGCGTCGGTAACGGGAGATCTGTTCGAGAGCGCATTCAAGCGGGCGCGCGGGGTCAAGGACTCGGGCGGCCTGCTGCCCGGCCACGGTGGTGTCCTCGACCGCGTCGACTCGGTCATCGCCACGGCGCCGGTCTTCGCTGTCCTGGCACCGGTGCTGCTGGATTCCTTTTGATCGCTGCGCCCCACCGGGGCCGGTTCCCTTGAGTCGCAATTCTCAAGTGTAGGTGGGAGAATGCGCCCACTTCCTTGTCACGCGTGGGAATGCCCGCAAGGGCGTGCTGTAACCGTAGAAATCAGCCGTGGACTATCTCTACTACGTCTTCTTTCTCCTTGTAACGCTGATCGTTCTCGTGACGTTCCACGAGTTGGGTCACTTCCTGATGGCGCGCTGGGCCGGCTTGCACGTTGTCCGATTCTCCGTCGGGTTCGGCAAGCCGGTGTTGTCCTGGTACGACCGCCACGGGACCGAGTTCTGCATCGCCATGGTTCCCCTCGGCGGCTACGTGAGAATGTACGACCGGCGCGATGCGGACGCGGCGGCACATGCGCCGCGGCAACCGGCCAGGTCGTACGACGCGCTATCGCCGTGGTGGCGGATAGCCGTCGCCCTCGCCGGGCCGGCGGCGAACTTCGTGCTGGCATTCCTAGTGTTCTGGATCCTCTCGGTGATGGGTGTCTCGTCGTTGGTGCCGATCATCGGGAGCGTAGCGGCGGACAGCCCTGCGGAACACGCCGGACTCCGGGAGGGGGACGAGATCGTGGCCGTGGATGGTATCGATACGCCAGCCTGGACGGACGTCTCGCTGGCGCTGGCGGGCCGGTTGGGGGACACCGGCGCAATCGAACTGCGTCTGAGACGATCGGAAGCTCCCGTGGTTCACACCATCGGGATCGAGGACTGGCTGGGATCCGTGCAGGATCCGGACACCATCGGGGAGCTGGGCATCGGTGTTGAGCAACTGGCCGTCATCGGCGGCATCGAAGAAGGCGAAGCGGCGGAGCGCGGCGGCTTGCGCGCAGGCGACCGGGTCGTCGCGGTGGACGACGAGCGGGTATCGCTTTGGAGTGAATTCGTCGCCCGGGTCCGGGAAAGCGCCGAGCGGCCTCTTGCGGTGACGGTGGAACGCGGTGCCGGACGGGCGACGGTGCGGCTCACGCCCGCGCGGATGACCGCCGAGGACGGCACCGAGTACGGTTACGTGGGCGCTTGGCTGGAAACGCCCGTCCGGGTGGTGCGCTACGGGGCGGTCGAAGCCCTAGGGCAGGCAGCCGCCGAGACCTACGCCAAGACGGTGTTGACGGTCGATTTGCTTGGCAAGATGTTGACGCTGGATGTGCCGGCCACCAACCTGGCCGGACCCATCACCATTGGCAAGGTGACCGGCGACAGCGCGCGGGCCGGTTTCGACCGGTTTCTCTGGATTCTGGCGCTGTTGTCCATCAGTCTCGGAATCATCAACCTCGTGCCCATCCCGATACTCGATGGCGGCCACGTGGTGTATTCGCTGGTCGAGATCGTACGAAGCAAACCGGTGTCGATGCGCGCCCAGGCGGTGGGTGCCCAGATTGGACTTGCGATCGTGGTCGGGCTCATGTTGTTCGTGTTCTACGTCGACATCGCCCGTTGGTTGCCGGGATCGTAGGTCGGCAGCGGACGAGTGAACTAGCCACGCGATGCAGGGTCTTACTACCAACGTGGCGCGGGGGTCCAAGGGGGAAGCATGAGCAGGTTCTTGACCGCGATTCTCGCTGGCATTCTGGTCGTCTGCCTCGCCCAAGCCCAGGAGGTGAGCACGGGTGACCGTTTCGTGGTGACGGACATCCAGTTGCAGGGACTCCAGCGCGTCTCCGCGGGCACGGTGTTCAACATACTGCCGGTCAACATCGGCGACACGTTGGATCCCGTCACGGTCCGGGATGTCATCCGGGCACTGTTCCAATCCGGTTATTTCGACGACGTCACGCTGACCCGCGACGGCGGCGTGCTCGTCGTTCGCCTCGTGGAACGCCCGGCCATCGAGAGCATCAACATCGACGGCAACAAGGCCATCAAGACGGAGAATCTCCTGGAGAGCCTCGCAGAGGCCGGCCTGCGGGAGGGCGAGATCTTCAAGCAGGCGACGTTGGAGAGGATCAGCATCGAGCTCGAACGGACATACTTCGCCCAGGGGCGCTACGACGCGACCATCGATGCACGAACCGCCAACCTGCCGCGCAACCGTGTCCAGGTCAGGATCGACATCGAGGAGGGCCAGAGTTCAAGCGTCCGCCACATCAACATTGTCGGCAACACGGTGTTCAGTCAGCAGGAACTGCTTGCCCAGTTCCAACTCAGCCATCCGACGTTGTTCTCGTTCATCCAGGGCAACGACAAGTATTCGAAGGAAAAGGTCCAGGGCGATCTCGAGACCCTGGAGTCCTACTACCAGGACCGGGGCTACGTGGAGTTCACCGCGCGTTCAGTGCAGGTCAGCGTGACCCCCGACAAGAGTTCGGTCTACGTCACCATCAACGTTCAGGAAGGCGACCGCTACGTTGTCGACGATGTGGAGCTCGTCGGCGAACTGTCGGACGTCGATCCCGAATTGGTGAACCGGCTGTTCCTCGTCCGGCAGGGCGATGTGTTCAATCGGGCTCTCGTAACGGCAACCGAAGAACGGATCGTCAACGCGTTCGGCAACGCGGGCTACACGTTCGCCAACGCAACGGGTGTTCCTGAGGTGAAGGAGGACGGTCTCGTCGACGTGCGCTTCGTAGTCGATGCGGGCAAGCGTGCGTACGTGCGACGCATCAGCTTTGCTGGAAATTCCGTGACCCGGGACGACGTCATGCGCCGCGAAATGCGCCAGATCGAAGGCGGCTGGGCTTCCACGCAGGCCATCGATCGGTCCAAGGTTCGGCTCGACCAACTCGGCTATTTCGAACCGGAGTCCGTCAATGTCGAAACGATACCGGTACCCGGGACGGACGATCAGGTCGACGTGGATTTCGCCGTCGAAGAGGTGCCGACCGGCAATATCAATGCGCAGTTGGCCTATGCGGAAGGTCCGGGGCTCATGCTGTCGTTGGGATTCCGCCAGGAGAACATCGCCGGCACGGGCAACCGGCTCGGGGCGTCCATCAGTTGGAGCGACTACCAAAAGGCGGCCAGCTTCGATTTCCACGATCCCTACTACACGGTCGACGGAATCAGCCGAGGCTATAACTTCTACGCCCGGGAGACGAACTTCCATGCCATCAACGTCGCCCGGTTCTCGACGGACTCCTACGGTGCCGGCGTCAACTTCGACTTCCCCGTGGGGGAGCAGCAGCGCCTGCAGTTCGGTGGACTGGTAGAGCAGACAAGCCTGGGCACCGGCCTGTTCACCTCGCAGGAGATCTCGGACTTCATCACCGCCTCGGGCGATCAGTTCCTGAACGTCAAGGCCCTGGGTCACTGGTCCAGGACCACGCTCAACCACGGGTTGTTTCCCACCGCAGGCGGCCGCTACCGGCTAGGCGGCCTGGTCGCAGTACCCGGCAGCGATCTGGAGTTCTATCGCCTGACGATGTCGGCCGAGCACTACTTCGGAATCGGCCTCGGACGCCGCTTCGCACTGGGAGTGCGCGGCGAAATCGGCTACGGCGGCGTCTACGGATCGACCGACACCTACCCGTTCTACGAACACTTCTATGCCGGCGGGTTCGGATCCGTCCGGGGTTACGAGAAGAGCAGCCTGGGTCCGAGGATCGAAGACCCCGGGTACTTCTCGCAACGGGGTCGTCCATTCGGAGGCAACCTGCTATTCGAAGCGTCGACGGAGTTCATCTTCCCGTTGCCGTTCGCGGATCGGCTGCGCGGCGTACGCTCGGTCTACTTCATCGATGCCGGGAACGTCTTCAACACCGAGTGCCACGAGGCCAGCGCGCATTGCACGGGCTTCGATGCCAAGGAGATCCGCATCACCACCGGCATCGGCGTCACTTGGCTATCGGCGATGGGACCGATGAACTTCGCGGTGGCGTTGCCGCTCAATGACAAGCCCGGGGACGAGGTCGAGCGCTTCGGCTTCGAACTCGGGTATTCGTTCTAGGGCGAGTCGGCCTTAGGCGACTAGGATCCGGCGAGCCCGACTAGGCAACGCGGGTATAATGCGCGCCGCCGCGAACCGCAGGTACGGGTTGGCATATGGGAACTGGACGAGGGGTTTGATCGATGAGGTTGATGACATTTGCCGTGTTGCTCGGGTTTGCTGCGGCGACGACTGTGGCGGAAGAAGCCGTCGCACAGTTGAAGATCGCCGTGGTGAACGCAGACGCGGCGATCGGCTTAAGTGAGGAGTACAAATCGTTTCGAGATTCGCTGGAGGCGGAGTTTGCCGACGAACAAGCCAATATCCAGCAACTTCGGACGGACATTGAAGCGCTTCAGCAGCGGGTAGTCGACGAGCGCGACGTGATGTCGGAAAAAGAACTCAGCGACGTGACGAAGGAGATTGAGAACAAGGGAATCGATCACGAATTCCTCACCAAGAAACTGCAGAAGGATGCCAGTGACCGGCAACAGGAGTTTTTCCAGGAGATGACGCCGAAGTTCAACGCCGTCGTCAACGATCTCATCGAAATCGAACGCTACGACTTCGTGCTCGCCCGGCAAACGCTGTTGTTCGCCAACATGAAACACGACATCACCGCAAAGGTCACCGAGAAGCTCAACGAACGCTACGCCGAGCAGCAGGCAGACGCGGACGGTTAGCCGCCGATCCGATGCGCTTGGGGTTCCAAACGCCCTAGCGTGCCGACCGTCGACGACATCGCGGCCGCCATCGATGACGCGATCACGGGCACCGTCGAGGTGCGCGGGGACGGCGCAGTCGAGATCACCGGCCTCGGCCCCATAGACACGGCCACGGCGGGACAGATCACGCATCTTTCGGGCGTAGCCTACCGGCGCTTCCTGCACGAAACCAAAGCATCGGCGGTGCTGTTGCGCGACAGCGACGCGGTTGGCTGTCCGGCCGTCGCGGTCGTCGTGCCGGACCCCTACGTCGCGTTCGCTCTCGTTTCCCAACTGTTCGACGATCCGCCGCGTCTAGCGGCCGGTGTCGACGCGACCGCCACCGTGGATCCCGCGGCGAGACTGGACCCTTCCGCCGCCGTCGGTGCCAACGCCTCGATCGCAGCCGATGTTGTCCTCGGCCCGAGGGTCGAGATCGGCGCCGGTTCCCGGGTGGGCGAGGGGACCCGAATTGGCGCAGACTGCGTCGTGCACGCCAACGCCACCCTCTACCATGGCGTAACGCTCGGCGAACGCTGTGTGATCCACAGCGGTGCCGTGATCGGCGCCGACGGTTTCGGTTTCGCTCCCGACGAGCGGGGTCGGTGGGTTGCCATCGCCCAGCTCGGCGGGGTCACGTTGGGCAACGACGTGGTCGTCGGCGCATGCTCGACCATAGACCGCGGTGCCATCACCGCGACCTTGGTGCGCGATGGCGTCAAGATCGACAACCAGGTGCAGATCGGCCACAACTGCGACATCGGCGAGCACACGCTGATCTGCGGCCGGGTCGGAATCGTCGGCAGCACGAAGATCGGCCGCCATTGCGTATTCGCCGGCGGGGCGGGTGTGGCAGGAGACCATCCCATAACGATCTGCGACAACGTGCAGGTGGCCTCGGTGACGACCATCAGCCGGTCCATCG
>JAPPKV010000233.1:0-4754 GCA_028819775.1 Gammaproteobacteria bacterium
ACGTTCCACGGCAGCATGCCGAGCAATGCCTGACCGAGCCACACGTAGGCCACCACCTGCGTCAGGTTCATGGGTTGCGGCTCGGTGGCGGCGGCGAAGAACGCCGCCAGGATCATAAGCCGGATCGCACCCCAGAACAGTTGGGTTGCAAAACCCGCGAACGCCGCCGCCCGGTACTGGAGCAGGGTTCGATACCGGGCGCTGACCACCGCAACGAGCGGGCGGATGTCCGCCTTCATCGCTCGCGCATGTCGTGTTCGGCGTACAGCTCGGCAACGGTCTGCTCGATCGGCGGGTGTTCGATGAAGAGATCGTGGGGCGTTCCCTGGGCCAAGAGCCGGCCGATGAGCGTTGCCGCCGGGAGGCGATCCGGATCGAAGGCGATCCGAACCCGCGAGGCGTCGCGTTCAACTAGGCGAACGCCCTCCCCTTCGGCATCCACCCTCCCGGCTTCCCCCGCCGAGTCGTAGTCGACGACCAGCACGCGTTCATTGCGCACCCGTCGGCGCAGTGCCGCCACGCTGCCGTCGACGAGGATGCGTCCGTTGCCGATGACCATGACCCGTTGACACAACGCTTCGATGTCGTCCATGTCGTGGGTGGTCAGCAGAACCGTCACCTGCCGGCCTCGGTTCAACTCGCGCACGAAATCCCGGATCGCGAGCTTGGACACGGCATCGAGCCCAATGGTCGGCTCGTCCAGGAAGAGAAGGCTCGGACCGTGCAACAGCGCAGCCGCCAGGTCCGAACGCATGCGCTGGCCGAGCGATAGCTGCCGCACGGGCACGTCGAGGAGCGGCTCGAGATCCATGAGCGCGATTAGCCGGTCGCGATTGTCACGGTACGTCTCAGCAGGGATTCGGTAGATGTCCCGCAACAGGTCGAAGCTCTCGATGACCGGCAGGTCCCACCACAGTTGGGTGCGCTGGCCGAACACCACGCCGATGCGGGCAACGTGGCGGCGACGGTCACGCCACGGTGTGAGGCCGTCGACTCGGCAGGTGCCGGCCGTGGGATTGAGGATCCCCGCGAGGATCTTGATGGTCGTCGACTTGCCGGCGCCGTTGGGGCCGATATAGCCCACCAGTTCGCCACGTTCGATGTCGAAGTCGATCCCACCGAGGGCGTGGACGTCGCGCATCCTGCGATGGAACAACCCCCGGAAAGCCCCGGCTAGTCCGGGCAGCCGCTCGGCCACGCGGAACGTCTTCGCAAGACCCCGTACTTCGATTTGCGGCATTCGGACGGTCCTCACGGCATGCCGCTGCGTCGGACGACCAGGGGGCAGGCGGGATCGAAGGGCGCGCGAAAATACTCGGGAGATGGGTGAGAGTCAAGGTGTCGCGGAGATCAAACGCCAATCCAGCTGCGCACCGTCATGCTATGGTTAGTAATAATGCTAAATAATGCTTGACGACTATTAGCACTTTAGCTAAACATGATGGCGAAGCGTCCACAGCGCCCGTTGGAAGAGGCCAAGCCGAACTCGACGACTTGGAGCGCGTGTTCAAGGCACTCGCGCATGCGTCGAGACGCCATGTGCTGATCGTCCTCAACGCACGGGGTGGCCGCATGACCGCCGGCGAGATTGCCAAGCGGTTCTCGTGCTCCTGGCCGACGACGAGCCGCCATTTGCGGATCCTCGCCGAGGCAGGGCTCGTGCGTGTCGACAAGCAGGGCCGCGAGTGGAAGTACGTCCTCGAGTCCGAGGCGTTGCGGCGAGTCGTCGGTCGCTGGCTTCAATGGTTCGACGACGTGAACCCGGAGGCAAAATGAATCCGCAAATCGTCATCGCTCTCTACAAACCACACGAGGGAAAGGACGCCGAGCTGCGCGCGTTGATCGACCAGCACGTCCCGACCCTGAGAAAGCTCGAACTCATCACCGACCGTCCCGCTCTCCTGGCGCGCTCTACAAACGGTACCTACATCGAGATCTTCGAATGGCGGGAGTCCGGCCGAGCCCACGAACATCCCGAGGTCGCCCGCATCTGGGAAGCCATGGAGCAAGTCGCGGATCTGCCGTCATTGGACAGCTTGGAAGAAGCAAGCAGGACCTTCCCGCACTTCGAACCCGTTCGCTAACGCACGTTCCCGTTCCGAACGATAGGCTCGCGGGCCAATCACCGCATGCCACGCAACTGATTAGGTCTGGGCCCCGTTGGTACCGCGAGACGGCACTCCGTTCGTTCGATCCACGTCGTCGTTGGCCGTGAGTACACTTACGGCGAGTTTTTATCCGGGCGAGCGTGGCATGAACGACGTTTGCGGAAACGGCGGCTCTTGGCTTGAGCGAGCGAGTGTCCTGCCCGTCGCATTCGCGCAGGTTCGCGAAGACGCCCTTGTCGACTTCGATGTCGTCCGATCCGTCGGCAAGGGTGCCAGCGTGGCAATGGTGGCCTCCGGCGGATGCACGGTGGCACTCCTGGCCAGCATGGCAAACGTCGCGCACCTGCATTGTGTCGACCCCAACCCCGCGCAGTTGGCGCTGACCCGGCTCAAGCTGCGTCTGCTGGAGGCTACCAGCCCCGAGGAACGTCTTGCGCTGCTCGGACACGCACCGATGGCACCGGCCGAGCGGGGCAGACGTCTGATCGGCGAACTGGCGGCGCTTGACCTCCCACGGGACGCCTTGGGTTCGGTCCCTTTGGTCTCTCGGATCGGCCCCGACCATGCGGGTCGCTTCGAATTCCTGTTCGCGGCGCTGCGCGAGGCATTGCAAGGCAGCGTGGAGCCGATCGACGCCCTCCTCTCGCTTGGCGATCCCGCACGTCAGGCTGAGCGAGTGGCACCGCAGACGAACCTGGGGCAATGCATCGACCAGGCACTCGGCGACGTCATGCGCAGGTCGAACCTGGTCTGCCTCTTCGGCGAAGCGGCGGTACGCAATCCCGCTGCGCCGTTCTCCTCGCACTTCCGAGGACGCCTACGCCACGTGCTGGCGACACTGCCAGCCAACGACAATCCGTATTTGTGGCAGATGCTGAAGGGTTGCTACCCGCCGGGGTCCATGTCGCCTTGGCTCGCTAGGCCGTGCCCGGCGCGCATCCCAAGGGTCACCTGGGAACTCGGCACGATGGTGGGGGCCCTTGCCGACAGACCCGGCGCGTTCCACTTCGTCCACCTCTCGAACATCCTCGACTGGCTCGACCCCGACGATGCCCGAACAACGCTGGACCAGGCGCGGCAGGCGCTTCGCCCCGGCGGCTGGACCTTGGTTCGCCAGTTGAACTCGACGCTGGACATCGAACGTCTCGGCGACGGCTTCGAGTGGCACGGGGCTCGGGCGAGGCGACTGCACGAAGGAGACCGCAGCTTCTTCTACCGGGCGCTGTACCTGGGGAGAAGGCGATGAACGTGCACGCCCTCGAGACCGTGGTGTCTTCGCGGTTGGCGGGCGCTCTGGCACATTTCGAGAGGCAGTTCACCTATCCGTTGGGTCCCGGGCGGTCGTTTCGAATCAGCCACGGCGATGACTACGTCCGGTTCTTCCGCGCCGTCGGCGAGGCACGTTGTTTCGTCGCGGAGTGGGAACAGCAAGTCCTGGGGGTCCTTGGTGCCGCCCTCAGACCCCTCATGTTCCCGGGTGGCGAGCGGCGCACGGCGTTGTACCTCGGCGACCTGAAGGTCGACCCCGCTGTCCAGGGTGGCCGGATGGTCCTGCGGTTGGCAGCGGCTGTCCAGACGTGGCTCGATGAGCGGACCGAACTTGCGTTCGGCGTGGTAATGGATGGGACCAAGGCGACGCCGGCACAGTACACCGGAAGGCTGGGTTTGCCCGGTTTCGCGGCGCTCGGCAAAATCGTCGTCGTACGGTTGCGCGCGGGCCCGCCGCACCAGCGGGGCGACGCGTGGCGAGCAACCGAACGGGACGGCGAAGAATGTCACGAACGGCTGGCGTCACCCGGTTTCGCGTGTCCCGTCGGCGCACCGTCGCGGTCCGAAATGGCGAGATGCTGGCTGGTCGATCCCGCCGGGGCGGCATGCGGGTGCCTGGAAGACACCTTGCAGTCGAAGCGCCTTTACGATGCGAACGACGGCAGCGAGATCCGAAGCGCCCATTTGTCTTGCTTCGCCTATGAATCGACCGAGAGTGCCGTGGGACTTCTCGAGGCCGCCTTGGCGGGGGCAATGCAGAACGGACTCCGCCACCTATTCGTTGCCGTCCCGCCCAGCGATGCAACCGATCTGGTCACCCGTTTCGGCGACCGGGTGGATGTCGTCGCCCCGGCAACCGTCTTCGGCACCGGTCTCGCACCCGGTTGGCCTTGGAACATCAACACCTCGGAGATCTGATATGACATCCCTGCGAGCGCCCCAGGTCACGGCCCAGGCAGCCGTGGTACTTGATCGCGTCGGCATCGAGGGCAACCCCTACCTCCAGGACCTCGTCGACGGGACGATGTCGCTCGACGTGTTCCGCCGCACACAGCAGCAGTTCTTCTTCGCGGTGACCTTCTTCCCGCGACCGATGGCGGCGCTCGTGGGACGCCTGCCCGACCCCCGCCAACGACTCGACATACTGCGCAATGTCGTCGAGGAACACGGCGACTTCGACGAGGCGGCGTTTCACCACACGACCTTTCAGGAGTTCCTGCGCCGAATCGGCAGCGAAGTCGACACGCTCGACGAACTCGAGCTGTTGCCCGCCGTGCGCGCCTTCAACAGCATCTTGACCACGGCCTGCGTCATGGACGAACTGGAGGTCGGAGTCGCCTGCATGGGGATCATCGAACGGGCCTTTGCCGGCGTATC
>JAPPKV010000233.1:4854-10514 GCA_028819775.1 Gammaproteobacteria bacterium
TGGAGGTCGGAGTCGCCTGCATGGGGATCATCGAACGGGCCTTTGCCGGCGTATCGGCGATGATCGGCCAAGCCGTTGTGGCACGTGGGTGGTTGCCCCGCGACCGGCTCATCCACTACTCCCTGCATGCTGAAATCGACGTGCGTCACGCCGACGAGTTCTTCGCGGTCGTGGAGCCGGCGTGGGAAGACGAAGCCCGGCGATACCTCATCGATCAGGGTCTGGGCTTGGGCGCATACGCCTTGGACAGGCTGTATCGGGACCTTCACCTTGCGGGGACTGGGCCATAAGGCTAGATGTATGAGCGTTGGGACGCTCGCGTAAAATGCGCCCGCGACATTGACGGAGGCTCGACATGGATCAGACCGCGGGCGCGAAGATGATGTACCTCATCAAGCGCAAGCCGGAGACATCCCGGGAGGAACTGGTGGCACACTGGTTCGCCAACCACATGCCCGCCGTGATTCAGAGTCAGAAGGAAGGCGCGAAACGGGGCCGGCCGCATGCCCGACGCTATTTCGCCACCCTCTACGACGCCAACTCGGCAGGCGTTCATCCCTGGGATGGCGTGGCGCAGCTCTGGTGGCCGCGACCGTTGCCGAAACCCGAGACCGGTTTCGGCGCAGAACCGCGCGACACCTTCCAGCAGAAGGCGGAGCCGTACATGCCTTGGGCAACCCGCGAATACGTCGTGATCGACGGTTCCAAGCATCTCGACACCGAGCCGTTGACCCTCAACGCGCCCTACCCCATGACACGGTCCGGATTCCACAAGGTGACGTATCTCGTCGCTGCAAAACCGGACACGGACTACGACGAGTTCTTCGCCCACTGGCTCGACATCCACGTCCCCAACGTCAAGGCGACCATGGAAGCGGTGGGCGGCTTCCGCTACGTCGTGAGCCATAGCATCGACCCCGCCAACGAGCCCTACGCCGGAATGGCGGAACTGTACTATCACGATCCGGAGGATTCGGTTCGCTGGCGCGAGACCATCGAAGCCGACGGCATGGAGAAGTGGATCGACGCGGGGCGCATGCTCATCCTGAGTTCCCAGACGGAGATGGTCGGGATTCCCTGATGGCGACCCTCGAATGCTGGAGCTGCGGCGCCTCGCTCGACGAACTGCCGCGCCCCATCACCCGGCACATGAGCTGTCCCGAGTGCTTCGAGGACCTGCACTGCTGCCGGATGTGCCGGAACTACGCGCCGGACGCTTCCATCACGTGCACCGACGAACGAACCGATCCGCCGGTCAACAAGGAGAACGCGAACTTCTGCGACTACTTCCGCCCGACGAACGCCTACCGGGCCGGATCGAGGGAACGCCAGGCTGGCGCCAAGGCCAAGCTCGATGCGCTGTTTGGCACCAGGGGTCCCGCCGACGAGGATGCCGAGTCCACCGACAGCGGCGGCATCGCAGACCCGGGCGACGACAAACAGGCCGAGGCCCGACGACGGCTGGACGACCTGTTCGGACAGTGACCGACTGCCTCGGGCCCTAGGCGTCAAATGCCTCGATTCGCCGCCAACGTCTCGACCATGTTCCCCGACCTCCCGGTCGCGGAGCGGTTTGCCGCTGCCCGTGCCATCGGCTTCGAAGCCGTGGAGTACCTCTTTCCCTACGGCGAGAGCCCCGAGGAAATCAAGCGGTGCCTTCGCGACACGAGCATTCGCATGATTCTGCTCAACACCCCGCTCGGAGATGCCAGCAGCGGCGAACGTGGTCTGGCCGCAGTTCCCGATCGCCAGGCCGATTTCAAGCATCACTTCGAGCAATCGCTAGGCTACGCCCGAACGCTGGATGTCCCCATGATCCACGCCATGGCTGGAGTCGTCCCCGAGGAGCAGCGCACCGACGCCGAGGTGGTGTTTGCCGAAAACGTCCGCCACGCTGCGGATGTCGCCGCGACGCACGGTATCCGCATCCTGTTGGAACCGCTCAACCACGAGGACACACCCGGCTATTTCCTCACGCTGACCGCCGAGACCCGTCGGCTGATCCAGGCGATAGGTCGCGACAACGTCCGATTGCAGTACGATCTCTACCACCGCCAGATCATGGAGGGGAACCTGGCACGGGGTCTTGCGGACAACATCGATCTCATCGCCCACATCCAGTTCTCGAGCGTGCCCGGTCGCCACGAGCCGCAGTTCGGAGAGGTCAACATGCCCTACCTCTTCGAGGTCTGCGACCGCCTCGGCTACCACGGCTGGATCGGCTGCGAATACCGCCCGATGACCACCACCTCCGACGGTATCGGCTGGGGCCGGCCGTACGGACTCGGGCCATGACGGGATTGACCGAGGTACAGATCAGCTCGTTCAACGAGGACGGCTTCCTGTTCCCGCTCCGTGCCTTCTCCCCCGAAGAGACACGTCGCCTGCGCGACCGATTGGAGGAGGCAGAAGCCGGGGCCGAGCCAGGAACCGAACGGGCTGCGCGGCAAGCGCTGCCGATCACCCGCGCCTGGGCCTGGGATCTGGTTCACGATCCGCGAATCGTGGAGCCGATCTCCGCCGTGTTGGGGCCTGATGTGCTGCTCTGGTCCATGGACTGGTTCATCAAGGAGCCGGGTCCCGGCTTCGTCTCGTACCACCAGGACGCGACCTATTGGGGTCTCGAACCGCACCACGTCGCCACCGCGTGGATCGCCCTGTCGGACGCCGGTCCCGAGACCGGCCCGATGCGCTTCGTGCCCGGCAGCCACCGGGGGCCCTTGTTCGAACAGGACGACACCTACGGCGATCACAATCTCTTGAGCCGCGGCCAGGTGGTCAAGACCGATGTGGACGAGCCCAAGACCGTGCTCGCGCCCTTGGCACCCGGCGAGATGTCACTGCACCACGTTCGCGTGATCCACGGTTCCGAGCCCAATCTCACCGACGACCGCCGCATCGGCATGGTGCTGCGCTATTGCGCCACCGACGTGCGTCAGACCAAAGCCCAAGGCGACCGGGCGATCCTGGTCAAGGGCACCGACCGCTATCGACATTTCGAAATGATCCCCCGGCCGCAGGAAGAACCTGGGAAAGCCGAGAGAGAACTGGCCCGTCTGCATGGTCGGACCCGCCACAAGGCATTAATGGAAGACTGATACCTAAGTGCGTGTGCTCCACGTCTACCGCAGCTACTTCCCCGAGACCCAGGGTGGACTTGAGGAGACGATTCGCCAGATCTGTCTCAGCACGGCACCGCATGGGGTAGAGAGCCGGGTGCTTTGCACGAGCGGGACGATCGAACCACGGGTCGTCCGACGTGACGAAGCGGCGGTGTACCGCTGTCGCCGGACCGGCGAGATCGCCTCCTGCAGCCTGTCGGTCGAGGCGTTTCCCATGTTCCGGCGCCTACTCGGGTGGGCGAACGTTGTGCACTACCACTTCCCTTGGCCACTGGCCGACTTCATGCACTTCACCGGGCGTGTCCGCGTGCCGACGGTTGTGACCTACCACTCGGACATCGTCCGCCAACGACTGCTCGGGTGGACCTACGCTCCCCTCATGAGGCGATTCCTCGGTTCCGTGGACCGAATCGTTTGCACTTCGCCGAACTACCTGGCGTCGTCCAAGGTGTTGAAGCGCTTCGGCGACCGCGTGGACGTCGTGCCGATTGGACTGGACGAAGAGTCCTACCCGTGTGCGGACGACGCGCTCCTCGAACGCACCCATGCCGGCTACGGGTCGGGGTTCTTCCTGTTCGTCGGCGTCCTGCGCTACTACAAGTGCCTTCACATCCTGCTCGAAGCCATGCGCGGCGCACCCTACCGTGCCGTGATCGTTGGTTCGGGCCCGCTGGAGCGGCAGCTCAAGAACCGATCCCAGCGCCTCGGATTGAGCAACGTTGCCTTCACCGGGTATCTGCCGGACCCCATGAAGGTCGCATTGCTCAGGCATTGTCGGGCGGTGGTGTTGCCGTCCTATCTTCGCGCCGAAGCCTTCGGCGTCTCGCTCCTCGAGGGGGCCATGGCGGGCAAGCCCTTGATCTCGACGGAGGTCGGATCCGGGACGAGTCATGTGAACGTCCACGGGGAGACCGGTCTCGTCGTCGAGCCTCGATCGCCCGAGGCGTTCCGAAAGGCCATGGACACACTGCACCGCGAGCCCGAACTGGCCCAGACGCTCGGTGCCGGTGCCCGATGTCGTTTTGAACGGCTGTTCAACGGACGGCTGATGGGTAGACGCTACGGGGACATCTACTCCTCCGTCCTGGGACATCCGGGTTAAGCGTGCGGATCGCCGTCGATGGCCGTCCGCTGCGCCATCCGTTCTCCGGAATCGGCGTCTACACGCGCGAGATCCTCGCCCGCATCGCTGACGATCACGACCTGTTCATTTATCTCGACCGTCGTCTCGCGCAACCGTCCGATCTCAAGGGCACATTCCGCAGCGGCCCGTCGCGCAGATTGAACGGCTTCGTGACCGCGAATGTCGCGTTCGCGCACTGGGCCAGGCACGACCGGGTAGACGTTTATTTTTCCCCGCGTCACCACCTGCCGTTGACGCTCCGTCACACGCCCGCAGTGGTCACCATCCACGACATGGTGTGGCGGGTAGCCCCCGAAACCATGCACCCCCTGAACCGCCTGCTCGACACGGCCCTGGTGCCCCTGGCCCTAGCCCGAGCCGACCGCATAATCGCCGTCTCGGCAGACACTGCCACCCGCATCGCCGGGTTTTGCGGCCGACGCGACGTCGCGACGATCCACAATGCTCCTCGCGAGGCGTTGCACGCCGTGCCGTTCACGCATCCTAGGCCTTACTTTCTATTCGTGGGCACCAAGGAGCCACGCAAGAACCTGCGCGGCATCGTAGAGGGTTTCCGCCGCGCATCGGCAAACGGGCTAGACCACGGCCTCGTACTCGTCGGACCCACCGGATGGGGCGAGTCCGGGCTCCGCAGCGTCGAGGCAGTCAACCCGGCGAACGAACGTATTGTGGACCTAGGCCCCATCTCGGACGAGCGATTGGCGGGCGTGTACCAGTCGTGCGCAGCACTGGTGCTGGCTTCGTTCTACGAGGGGTTCGGCATTCCACTGGTCGAGGCGATGCACCACGGCAAACCCGTCATCACGTCCGGTGTGGGCGCAATGGCCCAGGTCGCCGGCGATGCGGGAATCCTAGTCGATCCGGACAATCCCGGGAGCATCGCCCGCGCGTTTCTCAAGCTCGCCAAGGACCGAGAAACGCACCGTCGCCTGGCGGCAAATGCCCGGCGTCGAAGTCGCGCATTCTCGTGGGACCGGGCCGCCCAGACCACGATCGATGTGCTCGACGAGGCCACGAACCGTCCGTAGGGGACGCGACCGCTCCGCGGTCGCCCCGAGAATTCGCTGCGCGAATTCTCCGAACGCGGTCGAGGCAGGTGCACAACACGGCAACTGCCGCGCAACTATCGACGGAATTGCGTTCAGCGCATGCACCGTCCGTAGGAGACGGGCTTGTCCCGTCCCGGCGCGCCCTGCGGGCGCGATCGAGAATGCTGCCGCATTCTCGCATTCCCCGGATCACTGCCGTGCGGAATCCCGACGGGCGGGGGCGCGCCTTTCGGGCGCGATAGCACCGCCCCTACGAGATGATCCGTACGCCGAACCGCCGCGCGTCTTCAAGTCCCCGTCGCGCGCGAATGCCGAGCGCAATACCAACCGGCAGCCAGAACAGCA